>DDYO01000073.1 GCA_002348045.1 Anaerolineales bacterium UBA2232 | reverse complement strand
CGCTGGTGCTGAACAAGCTGCGGGGTGTGTTCAACGCCCTGGCGGTGAAAGCGCCCGGTTTTGGCGACCGGCGGAAGGCAATGTTCCAGGACATCGCCGTACTGACCGGCGGGCAGGTCATCACCGCGGAGATGGGCCGCAAGCTGGAAACGGCGCAGCTCAGCGACCTGGGCCGGGCGGTGAAGGTCATCTCGACCAAGGAAGAAACGACCATCGTCGGCGTCGAGGACGAGGCCATCAGCAAGGAGATCCTGGGCCGGATCAACCAGATCAAGGCCGAGANNGAGCTGAAGGAGAAGAAGCACCGCGTCGAGGACGCGTTGAGCGCGACGCGGGCGGCGGTGGAGGAAGGCATCGTGCCCGGTGGAGGTGTGGCGCTGATCAACGCCGTGCCGGCGTTGGCGGACATCAAGATGGAGTTTGCCGACGAGCAGACGGGGGTGGCCATCGTGCGGCGGGCGTTGGAGGAGCCGATGCGCCAGTTGGCGGTCAACGCTGGCAAGGACGGGGCGGTCATCGTCAACAACGTGCGCCGGCAGCAGAAGGAGCAAGACGACGTGAAGGTCGGCTACGACGTCCTGCGCGAGGTGTACGTGAACATGGTAAGCCAGGGCATCATCGACCCGGTGAAGGTGACGCGTAGTGCGGTGGAGAACGCGGCCAGCATCGGGGCCATGATCCTGACCACCGAGGCGCTCATCAGCGACATCCCGGAGAAAGAAAGACCGCAGATGCCGCCCATGCCCGAATACTAAGCAGAACGAAGCGGAACGGAGGCCACGTCCCGGCCCGGGGCGTGGCCTCCGTGGCCTGTCGTGAAAACAGCGGGCTGCGGTCCGCCTCCACCTGGCCTGGCCGAAGAATGTGCATAGTGACATTTGTCACCTCAACCCGGGTGGTGTACACTATCGCCCGATGGAGAACCAAAGAGGTGACAAGAATGAACAACGAGGAAATCGAACGGCTTCAAGCCAAGACGCCCGAGCAGCGACTGCTGCACGTACTGGCGCAGGACTTTCACTATGCGCCCAAGGTGGCGCAAGCGATCCTGGAGGAAGCGCAGGTGTGTTTGTTGGGCAGTCCTGGCCCGCTGCGGCCAGGGCAAACGAGGGTGATCTTGACCCGGTATGAGGCGGGTCATGGTCAGGCCTTGCGCGACACACCAGCCACCGAAGTGGTGTG
This sequence comes from Anaerolineales bacterium UBA2232, assembly GCA_002348045.1. The sequence continues at coordinate 1,572 of DDYO01000073.1, read as the reverse complement.
GACGGTGGACGCGGGACTGGAAGACCGGCAGGTTTTGCAGCAGCATGGCAGCGTGGCCCTGCGGCAGGTGCGGATTCAGCGGTTGCTGGACGAAGCTCTGGCTCAGGGAGCGGTGGCTGTGCAGGAGGACTTGGCCCAAGTTTTGCACGTGTCGTTGCGTACGATTAAGCGAGATTGTGCAGCTCTGCAGCGTCAAGGGCTGTATCTGCCGACGCGCGGCAAACTGCAGGGGATCGGACGTGGTCAGACCCACAAGGCTCAGATTGTGGGGCACTGGTTGCGTGGCGCGACCTATGATCAGATCACCCGGCAGACGCGGCATAGTCCGTCGGCCATCCAACGCTATATTCAGACCTTCGTCCGCGTCGTGGAAGTGCAGCAGCAAGGTTTTGCCGAAGGTCAGATGGCCCTGTTGCTGGAGATCGGCGTCCCCCTGGTTCGGGAATACTTGGCAGTATATCACCAGCACGCAACCCCTGAGTGCCGTGAGCGATTGGCGGCCCAATTGGAACGCCTCGGGCGGGCCGGGATGCCCCAAAAGGGGGGTGTCCTGGCCGAAAACACCCATCCATTCTAAAACCCATCGCTCAGGATGAATAATACTATTGGGCTATTCGGGCTGACCCGCTGATCCCACTACGGACGGCATTTTTCGGCCAGCACAGGGAAACACAGGTTATGCTGTGCGCTCCCATGCTGACTTCACACAGGCTATGTGAATGGCGCACAGATTCGCATGTACGGCATGGTCTAGCCAGCCGTGGGAGGGCGCCTCTTGGCTCCGCGGCGGGACTGGTTATTCGATCGACCGGCTGATCCCTGCACGGATGGCATNNTGGCATTTTTCGGCCAGGACAGGCGAGTGTAAGGCCCAGAATCCCAGGTTGACAGACAGACGGAATGAACGTATACTGGTGGCGCTGGCGGGTGCCAGGGGCAGCGCCCACTCGACGAATTCCACGCGGACGGCAGCGAGGCCGGAATAGTTCAATCGGCTCAGGTGTTGGGGGCACGGTCGGCATGTTGTTTTCGCTAATCCATGTGTTCTGACTTTGACAAGCGAGATCCACAAACAGGAGGTACCGATGCAGACGTACTCCAAAACGACACTGGCTCTCGCAATCGGGTTAGCACTCGTCACTCTGTAGCACCTGGCATGGACGTTAACCATCACTGCTGCCCCACTAGCAGGCTACTGGCGGCAGCGTTGAGAGCGGCGCGGCCATCGCCGGCACCACTCGCATCTCTGTTACCCACCCGGTCTCGACCACCGTCGTGGGCTTGCCGATGGGCGTGGGCGAGACACAGCAGGCCAAGATGCTGCTGGCTTGCCCCCCGGCCGCCGAACTCGCGCCGTATGTGGCCGAGCGTATCAAGGGCGACATCGTCGGCGGGATGACCTAGCACACCAGGATCCTGCGGGCTCTGTATCTGCCCTGGTCCTGCGCAACTACTGATGTGAAAAGGAAACATCGAGGCGAGCACTCGTCTGCTCTTGTGTCCAACTGAGTAGCCAGCGGTGCGCCTAGTATTGTGGTCGGCCGATGCCGTTCCGCTACCCTTTGCGGCGCG
>DDYO01000196.1 GCA_002348045.1 Anaerolineales bacterium UBA2232 | reverse complement strand
GGCATCTCGGCGCGGGTGCGGCGGTAAAGGAGCGTCACGCCCTCCGGCCCCAGCCGCATGGCGCAGCGGGCCGAGTCCATGGCGGTATTGCCGCCCCCGACGACGGCCACCCTCCTGCCCACGTCGACGGGCTCGCCCAGGTTAAGCCTCAGCAGGAAGCTGGTCCCTGCCAGCACGCAGTCGGCCTTTTCTCCGGCAACCCCAAGTCGTCGGCTGCGATGCTGACCCAGAGCCAGGAAGACGGCTTGAAAGCCCTGGAGATCGCGCTTTGTGAGGTTGTCGCCTAATCTCATGCCGGGCCGTGCCTGGACACCCAACGCGAGAATGGCAGCAATCTCCGCGTCCAGCACATGACGGGGGAGTCGATATGAGGGGATGCCCACGCGCATCATCCCGCCCAGTTCCGATAGGGCCTCAAAAACGGTGACCTGGTGCCCCCGACGTGCCAGGTGGTACGCGCAGGACAATCCCGCCGGCCCCGAACCGATCACGGCCACCGAGCTATTGTCCTTCACAGGCGTAAGGGGCGGCAAGGGGGCTAACTCCGGTTGCAGATCACCAAGGAATCTCTCCAACGCATGGATCGTGATGGCCCCGCCCCACTCTCTGCGGTTGCACTCGGATTCACAAGGGTGGGGACAGACCCTGCCCGTAACGCCAGGAAAAGGATTCTCCTCCAGAATGCGGTGCAGCGCCCCCTGCCGGTCGCCGCAATTCAGCAACCGCAGGATCTCGCTGATGTCCTGGCCGGCAGGGCAGGCCAGGTTGCACGGAGACACGCGATTGCGGTAAACGGGACGCATGTAGCGCCACGCGCCAGTGCGGTTGTAGAGAGTGGTCCCCATCGACATGGGCATGGGCGGCATGTCCGCCTCAGATGTAAAGACGATCCTGTCAGACATGGCCACCATCCTGTCCTATTATGTTATGCTGCATGGGTTGACAGGTCAAGTGCAGGGCTCAAGCTCATGACGACCAGATCGAAGGCTTCTCGAGTTGCAGCCACATTGGCGTCCGGCTTGGTGGGCACAGCCGCCCGAACCGCCGCAGCAACTGCGTCCAAGCTCACTATGCCGGTCACTCGAGAAAACGCTCCCAGGATAGCGGTGTTCACGATGGGCGAAGTGCGTGGACCGAGACGGTGACGGATGGCAACACCGCTCGCATCTACGGTCGCCACTCGAAACCGCGGGAGCGAAAAAGAGTCTGGAGGATGCACCGTGTTGATAAGGATCCAGCCACCTGGCCTCAGCCCCGCTGTGACATCAACCGACTGCATCAGGCTCGCGTCCAGGACCATGACGTGGTCAGGTTTGTAAATCTGGCACCGGAGAGTGACGGGTTGCTCGTCCACGCGGGTGAACGCAGCGACGGGGGCGCCGCGACGCTCGACGCCAAAAAGGGGAAACGACTGTACGAACCGACCTTCGCGAAAAGCCGCATCTGCCAGGACCTTGGAAGCAATGACCGCTCCCTGTCCCCCTCGGCCGTGAATACGGACTTCTATCACCGACAGCCTCCCGTGTCAACCACATTGTTGAACGATGTCAGCATGTCCTTCAACCTCCTTGTTGAAAGTGACCCGAAACTCGCTTGTAGCGCAGCTGCTGCCGTGTGCGGCAGCCTACGCACCCTCTGGTCTTGACCGCAGCTCCGGTTAGGAAACCAGTAATACTCCCAATGCCATGGATACCAACTTGGTCTCGTGCGGATCAGATCTCGAGGCCACGATGAGCGGTGAGCGGCCGCCAACCACTACGCCGGCCATCTTGCCCCTGGCAAAATAGGTGATGGCCTTGGCGAGCATATTCCCCGCCTCCACATCAGGAGCCACCAAGATGTCGGCGTACCCAGCCACGGTGCTCTTGATCCCCTTGATGGCCACGGACTCGGGCGAAATGGCGTTGTCGAGAGCCAGGGGACCATCAACGAGCCCCCCTCGGATCTGGCCCCGGTCCGCCATCTTGGCCAGGTTCGCGGCATCCAGTGTCGTTGGAATCTTGGGGTTGACCATCTCCGTCGCCGCCAGCACGGCCACCTTCGGTTCCTTGACGCCCAGTTTCTGAGCGACCATGATGGCATTCTGCACGATCTCGACCTTTTGCTCCATCGTAGGCGCCACTACGACGCCTGAATCAGTAACGAACAGCAGGCGATCGAACCCTGGCACCTCAAACACGGCCACATGACTCAGCAACGTTCCCACGCGCAATCCCGTTTCCCGGTCGAGCGCCGCTCGCAGAAACGCCGACGTTTCGACCTTGCCCTTCATGGCCAGGTCAGCATGGCCCATACGCACGAGCTCCATCACTTTGCGGCAAATCCCCTCAGGCTGGCTCTCGTGGATGATCATCATCCGGCTGATATCGACTCCATGCTCCGTCGCCATTCGGCGCAGTTCCTCGCGATTGCCAACAAGGGTGCAAGTAGCGATTTCCTCGCGCTCAGCATCCTGAGCTGCCAGCAACGTCTCCAGTTCAGTTGCGCCCGCGATAGCAATTGTCCGCGGACCAACTTTCCGCGCCTGGTCCATCAGTTCAGCGAACGTCGAGATCGCCATCTTGTCTCCTTGGACAGTGTTCATCAATCTAGAGCTACTAGCGCCGGGATTTCTTAAACTGCTTCTTTGAAGCAGCTGCTGGAACGGCGGTGTTAGGGCCCTGCGGGCTTCCCGGCTGCTGTGATGCACTCCGCATGCAGCAATTCTTGTACTTGCGCCCGCTGCCACACGGGCAGGGATCATTTCTGCCGACCCGATCAGCCGAGTCCCGGCTAGGTGCCGACCGTTGTGCTTCTGCCCCTGGGCGGAACGCCTTCAAGGGTCTGCGAACTGGCTCCTTAACCAGGCTTGCGAAGAATACCTTCCGCGCAACATCCCTTGATATTGCCGCCTTGAGCTCGTCAAACATCTCAAAGGCATCACGCTTGTACTCAACCAGAGGGTCCCTTTGGGCAATCGCGCGCAGGCCAATTCCCTCCCGCAGCTCATCCAGCGCCGTGAGGTGCCGCACCCACAGCGAATCTACGGTGTTGAGCATGAGCAAGCGTTCCAGCCGGCGGATTTCCTGTCCCTGCTGCTGTTCCTTGATAGTGTACAGCTCCTGGGCCCATCCGAGGATCTGCTGCCTGACTTGGTCAGCGTTTGCCTCACCCCAGTTTGGGTTCCACTCCGGCCTTAACGGAAGGATCGTACGAACGGCCGTCATGAGACCAGGAAGATCCCATTCCATGGGATCACCCGAAGTGTAGGCAGGGACAAGTGCCTCGAGTTCATCTTGCACCATGTTCAGGATCGTGTCCCGCAGGGAGCTTGAGGTCAGTATCAGGCTGCGCTGCTCGTAAATCAGGCGGCGCTGCTGGTTGACCACATCGTCGTATTCCAGCAGGTGCTTTCGTAGGTCAAAGTTGTAGCCCTCCACCTTGACCTGGGCATTGGCAATCGACCGAGAGATCATATCGTGCTCAATGGGGATATCCTCATCCACCCCTAAGCGGTCCATCAGCCCGGCAACAGTTGCGCCCCCAAAGCGCCGCATCAGATCATCTTCCAGAGCAACGTAGAAGCGCGATGACCCGGGATCCCCCTGACGGCCAGCGCGTCCTCTCAGCTGATTATTAATCCGTCTCGCCTCGTGCCTCTCGGTGCCAATGACGTGGAGCCCCCCCAACGCCACAACCGTTTCCCGGTCCGCTGAGCACACCTGGCGTGCGTGCTTCAAGGCGTCTTCCCAGACCTCGGGATCCAGCGTCGTCAGATCCAGCCCCTTGCGCCGTAAGGCATCGCGAGCAAGGCCTTCGGCCCGGCCTCCCAGCAGAATATCCACACCGCGCCCAGCCATGTTGGTCGCCAAGGTCACCGAGCCAGGCCGACCGGCCTGAGCAATGACAAGGGCCTCCTTCTCATGCTGCTTGGCGTTCAACACCTGGTGAGGGATCCCGCGCCGGCGCAACAGCTCCGACAGCGCCTCCGAGTTCTCCACCGAAGTGGTGCCCACCAGCACGGGCCTCTGCTCACTGTTCAACGCCGCTACCTCATCGACCACCGCTCGGAACTTGGCTTTGACTGTCTTATACACCAGGTCAGCGTGGTCTTTCCGGACCATCGGCTTGTGGGTGGGGATGACCGAGACGTCCAGTTTGTAGATACGCCCGAACTCCTCCGCCTCAGTCTCCGCCGTTCCCGTCATGCCAGACAGTTTGTCGTACATACGGAAGTAGTTCTGGAATGTGACCGTGGCCAGGGTGAGGCTTTCGCGGCGAACCTGCACCCCTTCCTTTGCCTCAATAGCCTGATGAAGCCCCTCCGAGTATCTTCGGCCGTACATGAGGCGACCGGTGAACTCATCAACGATGATGACNNACGGTCGAGTTTGAACAGAGCCTTGGCCTTCAAAGCATTCTCGAGGTAGGGCGTCAAATCGTAGTACTCGCTCGAGTATAGGTTGTCCACGCCCAACATGCGCTCCACGCGTTCCAACCCAGCTTCCGTCAGAGTCACAATGCGCATCTTCTCATCGACGGTGTAGTCGGTGTCTTGCTGAAGTGACGTCAGCAGCTGGGCAAACCGTCGGTAACTATCGGTGGCTTCCTCCGCTGGTCCCGAAATGATGAGAGGCGTACGGGCTTCATCGATCAGAATGTTGTCCACTTCATCGACGATGGCGTAGTAGAGCCGCCTCTGCACGCATTGGCTCAGGTCCCACACCATGTTGTCTCGGAGATAGTCAAAGCCGAATTCATTATTCGTCCCGTAGGTGATGTCGGCCTGGTATGCCTCCGCCCTGCTGACAGGCCGCAGGTTCTGAAATCGGTCGTCAGTTGCAGCATGGACAGGGTCAAACAGGAACGAGCCTAGGGCAGGGTTCTCAGCCGCTGCCTGGATAACCCCGACCGACATGCCGAGAAGATGATAGTGGGGACCCATCCACTGCACACCCAGTTTGGACAGGTAATCGTTGGGAGTCACCAGATGAACCCCATGCCCCAGCAGGGCGTTGAGGTAGAGCGGGAAAGTGGCGGTCAGGGTCTTGCCCTCANNCAGGTAATCGTTGACCGTGATGATGTGGACGGGGACGCCCGCAAGCGCCATGGTGGATGCGGCGAGAGTGGCGGTCAGGGTCTTGCCCTCACCGGTCTTCATCTCGGCTATCTTGCCTTGGTGCAGGACAATTGCTCCGATCAGCTGCTCATCAAAGGCGCGCTCGCCCAACGTCCGCCGGGCAGCCTCCCGCACTGCAGCAAATGCCCGCGGCAACAGCTGGTTGAGAACGGCTTCCTCGGTATCGCGGAGCCGCTTGCTGGCTTCGTCCAGCTCCAATTCCAGACCCAGCCGCTCATCCGTCCCGCTGGCAAGTACGACAGCGGCGCGGAGCTCCTGTACTTCCTGGTCCATCTCGCCACAGGCCTCGCGCACCTCAAGTCGCAGTTCAGAGGTCACCCTGCGGAAGCCCTCATCATCTAGGTGTTGAAACTCGGGCTCCAGGGCGTTGATTTGGTCAACAACAGCTTGCAGGCTGCGCAGCTCGCGCGCATTGGCGCCCGTCCTGATGCGGTTAATCAATCCTTTTAGCATAGTGCTGTTCTGCCTCGATCCCATTATAGCACGGCACAGCGGGTCCAACAACCGCCATGGCTCTAACGTGAGCGTCCTCTTCCGCCACACCGCGCAACACCAAAGAACCCGATCTCCCTTGCAGATCGAGTTCTCCGCAGCCAACAACCAGCTGTCCCACCGATGTAACTGCCGACCCTCCCATAAGGCGATTCTCGGCTGCTAATCGGAGCCTAGGGGCGCGACCACGGCGAAGAATCCCCCAAGGTCACCGGGAAGAGGCACCCCATCAGGCTCACAGGATGGGTCCCCGGCCTTCGTATGGAGCAAAGTCCAGGTGCCCGGTTCGTTCTGATGCCGTCGGCGAACCGTTTGCCACGTCAACGAGCATCTTGAACAGCTCCGATCCCAACTCGTCCACCGTCGCGGTCCCGTCGATAAGCGGAGCAGCCGAAAAGTCGATATGTTCGGCCATGGTCAACGCCGTCCGAGCGTTGCCGGTCACCTTGATGACCGGCGCCAAAGCCGATCCCAGAGGAGAGCCGCGACCGGTGCTGAAAACGACGATCTGAGCACCTCCGGCCACCATGCCGGTCACGCTGTAGATGTCTTGACCAGGCGTATCCATGACGTACAAGCCGTTGTTCGGAACGGCCTGTGCATAGGCCAGCACGCCCTGTACAGGCGCCGTGCCCGCTTTGTAGACGCAGCCCAGCGACTTTTCCTCAATGGTCGTGATCCCACCAACGATGTTGCCCGGAGCTGGCTGTCCGCAAGGGGAATTGGGGTTGGCATCCGGAATGTCGCGCTCCAGCGCAGCCACCATGTCTACCAGTTGCCTGGCGACTTCGGGGTTCACCGCGCGCCGGGCCAGCAGGTGCTCGGCACCCATCAACTCCATGGTTTCCGACAGGACAACCGCGCCTCCCTGGGCAATCAGCCGATCCGCCACCCATCCCATCACTGGATTTGACGCCAGTCCAGACGTGGCATCGCTGCCGCCGCACTCGCTGGCCAGCACCAGATCTGCGAGGGAGCACTGCTCCCTCTCCTGACCACGCGCCGCAGCCAGCCACTTGGCGACGATGGGTACACCCTTCTCCACCGTACGGCTCTCCCCACCCAGCTCCTGAATGATCAGAGCCTCGACGGGTTTCCCGCTTGCAGCAATACCCTCGGCCACGGTCTGCGCCGCAACCTGCTCACAGCCCAGGCCCACGACAAGTACAGCATGGACATTGGGATTGCTACCAGCGCCCACCAGAGTATTGGTGACCTGAGACGCATCCAGCATTGCGCACCCACTGTGGTGGGTCAGTGCCACAACACCGGGTAGGCGCTCCGCAATCTTCTGAACTGCCACGTTGGCGCAGTTGACCGCTGCCATCACCACCACGTGGTTGCGGAATCCCACTTTACCGTCCTGGCGACGGTAGCCCCACAGAGTCATTTGTCCTCCACGTCGGTGCGGATCCCGCGCAGCGTGACCACATTATGTACATGGACATGCTCACCCATGGCGATGTTTCGCTTGGCCCGTCCAATGGGTTCGCCATACTTGATGACCTCAGATCCCTCGGGTATGTCCCGAAGCGCGACCTTGTGCCCAAAAGCAAGGGCCGACCGGACCGTCACTGAAACGCCATCCACGTCCAAGCTCTCACCTTCCTTTAGATCACATATGGCCGTGGCCACGTTGTCAGCCCCATGAATTCGGTGAAGCTTGACTCGCTCTTGGCTTGCTTTGACCACTGCTACCCGCCCCCCAATCGCACGAATACCTCAACCCGGTCTCCATCGGCCAGCGCGCGATGGCGATTTGGCTCTATCTGCCCGTTCACAGCGCACGGCAGGCCGTCGTTCACTCCCACCTGAGTGAGGGCATCGGCCACTGTAGCTCCCACAGGTAGGCTCAAGGTCCCTCGACCCTGCGCCTCCCGAGGCAGTTTGTCACGAAGCACTGAGTGCAGAACGATCACAACTTGCACGCTGGCACGTTCGCCTAGACGTCAATCCAGTCGAGGCCCAGCGACGCTAGCTTCTCTCGACTGGGATTTCCTGTTGCTACGTCCCATCCAGCCATCCTGTAGTAAACTTGCCGATAGTGCTCGGCCTCCTCAGCCTTGAAGTAGACACCGGCGGTCGGGCCGGTGCCCTGCAGGGGACGCAGGAACTTGGGCGGGAGCGTGTCCTGCCGTGCATCCATGCCCTCCCTGGCGTTGAAAGCACGCATCATGTTCAGCCGGCGCTCGCCCACCAGCTGGAACTCGTCCAGCGTTACATCCCAACCCGTTGCCGCCTTAAGTAGCTCCACCGTCTCCTTGGGGCTGTACAGCTCAAACGATGGACCCCATACGAACTGGCAGAAGCGCNNACATAGGTCATCTTGACCTTTTCGTCGTTCATGACCATGGATGGCTGCGGGTTGTTCAGTCCAAGCTCCGCCATCTTGTTGAGGTAGAACTCGCCAGCCTCGGGCTCGTATACCGGATCATGCTCATGGGACTGGTGATCTGCTCCAAATGGGTTGACCGCATAGATGAGGCTCAGGGAGTGCTTCGCCTGCGGCATGTGGGCCGGCGCCTCAGTCCCCTTGACCGTGATCAGGTTGTCGTCGGTGCCCTTTCCAAGACGCTTGGCGGCCCTTTGAGAGCCTTCCGCCAGTACATCGCCAAAGCCCTGCCGCTTGCCAATCATCTCGACCATGCGTACCACAGCGGCCGCATCGCCAAATTTGAGCTCGACCCCTCCGGTTTCCTGGGCCGTCAATTGCCCTCTTTGGAAGCCCTCCATCGCCCAGGCAATGGTAGCGCCGCAGCTGATGGTATCCATGCCGTAGGCGTTGCACAACTGGTTGGCCAAAGCGATAGCGCTCAGGTCGGAAACCCCGCAGTAATAGCCTAGAGTCGCCACAGTCTCGTACTCCGGACCGCCGTACTTGGGCAATACCTTCTGCCCTTGGTACTCTGTCTCCACTACTCGCTTGCAGCGGATGGCGCACGCGTAGCAGGTATCCTGCTCCTTGAGTATCGTGTTGGTCATCGTCTCGCCGCTGATTCGCTCATAGTGCTCAAACTGGCCCTCATTGAAATTGAAGGTTGGCAGCGTGCCGGATGCCTGCTGGCCGGGAACACCATCTGACGTCCCATTGCGCGAGAGGCCGCCGATGTCGGCGCGAGTCTTGACCGCCTGGACCCTCTGTCGACCGAGGCGCTGGAGCACTTCAGGGTCTGCCGGAACCATGCGCTTTGTGCCGCGGACCGCCACCGCCTTGAGGTTCTTGGAGCCCATGACGGCGCCCATGCCGGTGCGCCCATTGGCGCGATTGGCCATGTTGATCAGACATGCAAAACGAACGAGGTTCTCGCCAGCCGGGCCGATCTGCAGGACCTCTATCTTGTCGTCACCCAGCTCCTGGCGAATGGCATCTTCCGAGTCCCCAGTGAGCTTGCCCCAAAGATGAGAGGCATCGCGGATCTCCGCCTCGCCCTCATGCAGCCAGAGATATACTGGCTTACTGGCTTTGCCCTTTATCACAATGCCATCAAACCCGGAGAACTTGAGTTCAGCCGGCCAGAAGCCCCCTGCCTGTGCATCGCCAATGGCGTCACCCATGGGCGACTTGGCGTTGGCTGAGACCCTGGCCTGGCCCGAGATGGGCAGCCCGGTAGGCACACCACCGAACAGGGTCAGCACATTCTGAGGGTCAAAGGCATCGATTCCCCGCGGTGTTTCCTTGAGAATATAGTACATCCCCATAGCGCTGCCACCGCCATACTTGCGGTAAAAGCCTTCGTCCGGCTCCTCCACCCACGTCTTTCCCTGCGTGAGGTCCACATGAAGAATCCTGCGATTGATACAACCTGCCATTTTACTGCCACCCTCCATCGTTGATTAGCCCGTTCTAAGACCCCACGCCTCCGGAACATCATCGTTCGCGCGGTCCAAATAACCTACCATCCATCTGGGCTCAGGCCGGCTGCCTGATCATAACTGTCCAACACGCCGCCCACTGATCGCCCGTGATGAATGCCAGAGATCACATCGGCCAGCATCGGGCCAATGGAGATCACCTTGATCTTGTCCAGAGCCTTTTGCGGCGGCAGCGCGATGGTGTTCGTGATGACGAGTTCGCGCAACGAGCTATCCCGGATCCGTTCGATCGCTGGCGGCGACAGTATTCCGTGGGTTGCACAAGCCCACACCCCGGTAGCGCCCTTGACTTCCAGAATATGCACAGCCTCCACCAGCGTGCCGGCAGTATCAACTTCATCGTCCACAACAATGGCTATCTTGCCCGCCACATCGCCGATGACGTTGAGGGCCTGGCTCAATGGGTTATTGTCCATGCGGCGTTTCTCAATGACCGCTAGGGGAAGGTCAAGCGCCTCCGCATAGTTGCGCGCTCTCTTGGTCGCACCCACATCGGGCGCGACCACTACGGCATTGGGAAATGCCTTGTCCCGCAGATACTTGAGCAAGATTGGGAAAGCGAAAACCTCATCCACGTAAATGCTGAAGAACGCCTGTATCTGACCAGCGTGGAGGTCCATGAGGAGCACTCGGTCAGCCCCAGCAACTCCGATCAAATCTGCCATTAGCCTTGCTGTGATGGGCACCCGCGGCTGGTCTTTCTTGTCGGTACGGCCGTAAGCGAGATAGGGGACCACAGCAGTGATCCGGCCAGCCGATGCCCGCCGCACGGTGTCAATCAGTATGAGCAGTTCCATAATGTTGCGATTAACTGGTGAAGTCGTTGGCTGAATGATGAATACATCCTGAGACCGTACGCTCCGGTGCAGGCGTACAAAGACGTTCTCGTTGGGATAGTCTATGATATCTCTGCCCACAAGAGGCGTCTTGAGCGCTTGGCTAATCTCCTGCGCCAAGCCAGGGTTCGCCGAACCACTGACAAGGGCCAGCTCTCCGTAGATCGTGTGCGTCACACTACTCCTCCTTAGCCATCCTCGGAAGACTGGGACCGCCCAGTTGTCCGGATCATACTCATTCTACCCTCGCAGGCGCCGGCGGGCAACTCCTGCCACATGCCGAGACCACCCTTGCTTCACCGCAGCGGAGCGGCCAGCACCGGCAACAGCGCCGGCCATCCAGCCAAAGTCAGTCGGCATCCCAACAAGCAGCCCTACTCACTGGCGGGGCTGGTCTTTGGTCCGAAAGTCGGTATCCAGAATACCCATAACCAGCTCATCGTGGTACTGCCCATCATAGTAGTGCGAGTCACGGAGCCGGC
>DDYO01000312.1:9165-9473 GCA_002348045.1 Anaerolineales bacterium UBA2232 | reverse complement strand
CGCCCCTTGATCCCAAACACGTCCTCAATCTGCATCAGGAACGGCCGGTCCACTTCCCGCACCGGCGTCGGTATGTAGTGATCAACGGCATGTATCAGCTCCCAGATGCACTTGTATTCCGGCGCATCCGGATCCTTCGACGTGCTCTCCAATACCTTCAAGGCTGACCCGCGAACGATCGGTATCTCGTCCCCAGGAAACTCTTGCTTCGTCAGCAGCTCCCGCAACTCCAACTCCACCAACTCCAAGAGCTCGGGATCATCCATGACGTCCACTTTGTTCAGAAACACCACAATCGCCGGCACATC
>DDYO01000312.1:0-9124 GCA_002348045.1 Anaerolineales bacterium UBA2232 | reverse complement strand
TCATGTTCTTGATATAGTCCGCATGTCCTGGACAGTCCACGTGGGCGTAGTGGCGCTCCTCGCTCTCATACTCCACATGGGAGATCGCGATGGTCATGCCACGCTCTTTTTCCTCAGGAGCGTTGTCAATCTGGTCGTAGGCCCTAAAATCGGCCAGACCCTTGAGCGCCAACGTCTTGGTGATCGCTGCCGTCAACGATGTCTTGCCGTGGTCCACGTGCCCAATTGTCCCCACGTTCACATGCGTCTTTGTTCGCTCAAATTTCTTCTTGGCCACCTGCAAGGACCTCCTTCACATCTAGGGGCCTATCCCCGGTAGATCAAGCCCTCGACGAGACTTGAACTCGTGACCCCATTCTTACCAAGAATGTGCTCTACCGACTGAGCTACGAGGGCGGATACCTGGCTCAAGGCCAGAAGCGATTGTACCACAATCAGTCGGGAAGTCAAATCAAACTGCGCCCATGCGCACAGAAGACCCCGCGCTCCGGGGTCTTGCTCGTTAGATATTATAGTGTAGGGCCGACGGTTTGTCAAATCGGCGCATTTGCGGTATACTGGCCTTTCGTTGCGACTGGACATGATGAAAGGTGGTACCGATGATGACGAGCCTGATGCACACCCTTATTCCGGAACCCAATCCCGGCATTCCTCGGCTGAGGCCAGGAGACACGGTGCGAGTCTTTAACCGCATCGTCGAGGGCACGCAGGAGCGTGTGCAGGTCTTCCAAGGAACGATCATGCGGTTGAGCGGTCGGGGAAGCCTGGCTCGTTTTACCGTTCGTCGCATTGCCGCCCACGGGGTGGGTGTGGAGCGGACGTTTTCGGTGGCTTCTCCGCGTCTCGAAAAGGTCGAAGTGGTCCGGCAGTCACACGTGCGACGCGCCAAGCTCTACTACCTCCGGGAGCGCGTAGGCAAGTCCGCTCGGTTGCGGGCGAAGCGCTACGTCCGACCGGACGCAACAGCTTCGGCCGACGTTCCAGACGACCAGGACTAGTCTGATCCAAGGTGAGGAGGGAGTAGCCGGGACCCTTGAGGTCGCCCAGCTGGCTGGGCCGAGGCGGTGTTCTTCCTCCTTCTTCTGTGTTCAAGAGGATATGATTACTCCTGATGTCAGGGATGCGGACCCCTCATTTGGGCCGACTCTGGAACATGAGAGACGGCTGTGGAGCCTGGGCTATCGGCGCGTCGCAGGCCTTGACGAGGTCGGCCGGGGGGCTTGGGCGGGACCCGTTGTGGCTGCTGCAGTGTGGTTCTCGCCTGAGGCCGCAAACCTAGAGGTCGCTCTCGACGGGGTTGACGATTCCAAGAAGCTGAGTCCCAGGAAACGTGCCGAGTTGCTTCCGCGCATCCTGTCGTGCGCTGCCGGCGTGGGCATTGGTTTGGCCTCTGAGCGCTATGTTGACGCTCAGGGAATCGTCGAGGCCACTAGGCTGGCGATGATGATGGCGTTATCCTCCTTGGCTATACCTCCACAGTACCTGCTCATCGACGGGCTGTACCTGCCTCCGTTGGATGTTCCCCAGTTTGCGCTGCCCAAGGGAGATGGCCTCGTGCTGTCAATCGCTGCGGCATCGGTAGTTGCGAAGCAGTTCCGCGATCGGCTCATGTCAGAGAGGGATCACTACTTTCCCGGGTATTGCTTTGGTCGCCACAAGGGCTACGGAACGAGGCAACACCACCAAGCCCTATCAAGCCTGGGCCCGTGCGCCCTCCACCGATTGTCGTTTGGACCCGTGCTGCGCAGCCTTCTTGGTTGACGTTAGACCCCTGTGCTATACTCGTCAAAGGTGTTTGTCGGCATTTCTTCAATGGCACCGACGACTGAGAGGATCTCTGGAGATGTACTTTGAGCTTGCGGTAGACAGCAAAGAACGCTGTGAGTTTGTCGACATAACAATACGAATAGGTCAACTGGTATCAGACAGTGGTGTTCAGGAGGGACTGCTGAGCATCTTGGTCCCTCATACCACGGCGGGTCTTTGTTTGAACGAGAACTGGGACCCAGACGTTTCGGCTGATGTGCTAACAGCTCTTGACAGGCTGGTGCCGCAAGACATCGGGTCAGCGCAGCAGGCTGGCTATCGACACGTTGAGGGGAACTCAGCCGCCCATATCAAGGCCAGCCTGATGGGCGCTTCGCAGGTTATTCCAGTACACAGAGGCAGACTCGCGTTGGGTCGCTGGCAAGGCATTTATCTGGTCGAATTCGACGGCCCGCGCTCCCGCTCTGTGGTCGTGACCCTCTGGGCAGAATCGCCCCGATGATGGCTGTCCTGCATGATTTGCAGCGCTTGCTGCCGACCGTCTCCAAACCGGCTCGCTATACCGGCAGCGAATGGAACAGCATACGCAAAGAGTGGTCGGCGGTCTCCATCCGATTGGCGCTTGCCTTTCCTGATGTCTATGAAGTGGGCATGTCCAACCTTGGCATGGCGATTCTTTATGAGCTGGTGAACGCCCAGCCAGATATGCTTGCCGAGCGAGTGTATGCACCCTGGCCCGACATGGCTGGCGCCATGCGCCAGGCGAACCTGCCTCTCTTTTCTCTGGAGTCACGGCGCCCGATATCAGAGTTCGACATCATTGGCTTCAGTCTCCAGTATGAACTCAATTACACCAACGTGCTCGAGATGCTGGACTTGGCCGGCGTGCCACTCTTGGCAGCCGAGCGTGGTCCCGAGCACCCTGTGGTGATCGCTGGCGGTACCTGTACGCACAATCCGGAACCTCTGTCGGACTTTATTGACCTGTTTGTGGTGGGAGACGGCGAAGAGGCTCTCTTGGAGCTTCTCCGCCTATACGTTGAGTGGCGGGGCGAAGACGCGCCGAAAGCGGACGGTAAGGTGTGGTTCCTGCGTCGAGCGGCTCGCCTGGCGGGTGTCTACGTCCCGTCGTTGTATCGCGTGGACTATTTGGGCGACCGGATCAGCTCCATCACCCCCATCGACGACCGCGTACCTCAACAGGTGCTGCGACGAATCGTTGACCCCCTTCCTCCACCGCCAGTAAGGCCCGTTGTTCCGTATCTGGAGACCATTCACGACCGGGCGATGATCGAGATCATGCGAGGGTGCGGCCGAGGCTGTCGTTTCTGCCAAGCCGGAGTCGTTTACCGGCCCGTTCGTGAACGTCAGCCCAGAGAGGTACTGCAGGCGGTCGATGCGTTGCTGGCGAACACCGGCCACGAGGAGGTCTCTCTGGTCTCCCTCAGCAGCAGCGATTACAGCGCTATAGAGCTCCTGGTGACCGAACTCAACGAAAGACACGGACAGGACCGTATATCCATCTCCTTGCCATCGCTGAGGACCGATGCATTCTCCGTCGGATTGGCGCGTTTGGTCCAGCACACACGCAAAGGTGGACTGACGTTCGCACCTGAGGCGGGCAGCGAACGGCTGCGCAGGGTGATCAACAAGGGGGTGACGCGCGACGATCTCATGCGCACAGCCGAGGCAGCGTTTAGCAGTGGTTGGTTACGCATCAAGCTATACTTTATGATCGGCTTGCCTACTGAAGAGCTTGAGGACGTGCTGGCGATCTCCGACCTGACGCGTGAGGTACTGGCCGTAGGGACGCGATGGCAAAAGGGCAAGGCTCAACTGAGCGTGAGTGTGAATACGTTTGTGCCCAAGGCCCATACGCCATTTCAGTGGGAGCCGCTGGTTGACCCGCGGACAGTAGCCGAGCGTCTGGGTGCCTTGAAGCGCAGCCTGCCGCAACGACGGGTTCACTTGAGCTGGTCGGACGAGAGAAACACCTGGCTTGAGGCTCTGTTGGCTCGTGGCGACCGGCGAATGGGCATGGTGGTTCGGCGCGCGTGGGAGCTGGGCGCACGCTTTGATGCCTGGAGCGAACTGATGAACATCGAAGCCTGGAAAGAGGCGCTTAGCCAGTGCGATGTGGACCCGGAAGCGGTCTTGCGGTTTATGGGCGGCCGGGAGCGCATTCTGCCCTGGAGTCACATCGACTGCGGCGTGTCTGCCGATTTTCTCTGGGAGGAGCGCCAGAGGTCACTGTCGGGCGAGACCAGTACCGGGTGCAGGGATGGATGCCTGGATTGTGGCGTGCGCGCGTCCTACGGTTTGCCCGAGTGTCCAATCTTGCTGAGGCCTGATCCCGCATGATGCAGGCAGCCGCACAGCGAGTGAGGATCACCTTTGCCAAGGACGCGGACGTTCGGTTCATCTCACATCTGGACCTCGTCCGAGCATGGGAACGGGCGCTTCGACGTGGCGGCCTGCCTTTGGCGTACTCACAGGGATTCAATCCGCGCCCCCGGCTGTTCTTTGCCTCAGCCGTGCCGGTTGGGGTGACGTCGGGCTGCGAGCTCCTAGATGTCCTCTTGGCTCAGGTGTGGGCCGATGATCAGATCAGGACAGCCCTGGTTGGTCAATTGCCGGCGGGATTGCGTCTGCTGGCACTGGAGACCGTTCCGTTGGACTCGCCTTCGCTGGCGGCCAAGCTTCAGGCTGCCGAATATCATGTCGTTGTTGGAGACGTGGAGCCAGAGGTGGTGAAGCAGCGGGTTGTGCGCTTCTTGGGTCAGGCTGCGGTGAAACGCACCCGCAGACGAGAGTCAACGACCTTGGAGTATGATTTGCGTCCCCTGGTACTAGACCTGGACCTCCTCGACGGGGATTGGGACAACGTAACCATCCGCATGCTGCTCCGCGCTGACCAGGGCGGCACGGGCCGCCCAGATGAGGTGATGGCTGCCCTTGATCTCAGCCCTCAAACGGACAGCATCAAGCGGACTCGGCTGCTATTTGGCCCTGGCACGAAGGGATTATGAGAGCGCTAGCCTCCCGACGAAATGATGGCTTTGCCATGCTTGTACGAGCAGCCCCCCCTGAGGAGGGGCACACGTGCGTCAAAGCCAATGGGACCTTTGACGCGGTTCCTGATGTGGCTAGGGCAAACTTTGGAGGAGTTGAATGGTCAAGCGCTTGTGGGCGCCATGGCGGATGAAATACGTTTCTGGACCGAAGGAGCAGGACTGTGTGTTTTGCCGCGTCTTGGCGGAGGACAAGGATGCCGCCAACTATGTTCTGCTGAGGGGACGCCGCGCGGCAGTCATGCTCAACCTGTATCCCTATACCAACGGTCACCTGCTGGTGGTGCCTTATCAGCACACTGGTGATCTCACGGCGCTAAATGCCTCGAGCGCGGCCGAGATGATGATGCTGGCTCGCGCCGGCCTGATTTGGCTAAGACACAGCATGAAGCCCCACGGCTTCAACGTTGGCCTGAACTTGGGCCAAGCGGCTGGCGCGGGGATCGAGGAGCATGTGCACATTCATGTGGTCCCTCGCTGGGAGAACGACACGAACTTTATGCCTGTTCTCGGAGGCGTACGGGTAATCCCTCAATCGTTGGATGATACGTACGCGATGCTCCTGAAGGCCTGCCGCGAGATCGAGGGAGACGATCAGCGGTAGATGGCCGTCTTGCGGCGCTGGGCGAACTCGGGACGGCACTGGCTTCAGGAACAGGCGGTGCCCTTAGCTGGGACGGCACGCGAGGATGCGCGTAATCTGTATCTGGACATAGCCTGGTTCGGTGTCTATTCCGGTGTAGCGACCACTTTTACCGGCGTATTGGCTATCAGGCTGGGCGCATCCAATACGGCTGTGGGCCTGCTGACGTCCATGCCGGCGCTCTCGGCAATGCTGCTCAGTATCCCAGTCGCGCGCCGCATGGAGCGTCTGGGCAGCATCCGTCACATCCTGCTGTTGTCGGGTTTCCTGATGCGCCTTCCTGCCCTGTTGATCGCTCTTGTACCGCTGCTGCAAAGGTCCGATCTGGGGAATGCTGTGGTCACTGTCACTGCCCTGGGCAGCGTGGCTGCCACCGTGTCCACCCTGTCATTCAGCGTGATGCTGGCTGACACCGTCAAGCCGATGGATAGACCTCGGGTTGTTAGCATTCGCAACCTGCTGCTATCCGCTGTGACCGTGGTTGCAGTTCTAGTCGCCGGTCAAGCTCTGGAGCTTGTTTCCTTTCCTCTGAACTACCAGTTGGTTTTCTCTACTGCATTTATCGCGTCGTTGGTGAGCCTGAGGTATGTGGCGCGCGTGGCCGCTCCCGACCGCGGTGCCGCGCCCCAGCCTGTAGCTGGTGAAAGGGCCCCGAGCCTTCTGAAGGCGCTGCGCGTAGCCGTTGGCCTCAGGGACTATCGACGGCTGGCGCTGGCGTCATTCGCGTTTCACTGGGGAATGAACCTGGTGCTACCCCTGTACTCCATCTATCGAGTGCGTGTCCTGCAGATCAGTGACGGATGGATTGGCGTGCTCTCGATGACAGAGTCTGCCTGCTCGGCCATCATGTACTATGTTTGGGGGAGGGTTGCCCAGAAGCGAGGTACCCGCACAATCTTGCTGATTGGGGCGGCAACTCTCTGGCTGTACCCTCTGGCGACGGCGTTCAGCACCAAAGTTTGGCAACTGCTCGTCCTGGCGGTCTTTGGCGGCATCGTGGCCCCAGCATACGGTCTTGGGCTCTTTGCCTGTACGCTGGAAGTAGTGCCGCAGAAGCACGTGGCGACCTATCTGGCCTTCTTTGGTACACTGATGAGCTTGGCCGTCTTCCTGAGCCCATTTATCGGCACAGGTCTG
The DNA here is from genome assembly GCA_002348045.1 of Anaerolineales bacterium UBA2232. The sequence continues at coordinate 2,506 of DDYO01000312.1, read as the reverse complement.
GCAACCACACTGGGCGTGCGGAGGGCGTTGATGGTTGGGGCTGGCGTGAGGCTGGTGGGAGCCGTCGTCTACTTTGTGTTGCCATTTGGTCCTGGGTCCTCTGAATCCTCGGGAACGTCAAGAGACACGTTTGACGAAGAAATGCCGGCCGCGCCAATGGGCAAAAACCAGGCTTCTGGGGTAGAATGTCCGTGATCTGAGACCGGTGTAGCCCTGCCGATCATAGTCGACTGGGTTGACTGGCTGTCGGCGCCTTGGCGTGCAATGGTTTTGACCGATTTGCAACGCTCGGTTTCAGTACCCCAAGGGGAGGCAGGTTTGTGCATAACGAACGAGATTCGCTGATAGTCGGTGCTGCTCGTACGGCCATCGGGCGATTCCAGGGCGGACTTGGCAGTGTGCCTGCTACCAGTCTCGGCAGTCAAGTCATAGGCGAAGTGGTGCGCCGGTCGGGAGTTGCCGCTGACCACATCGACGAAGTACTGATGGGCAACGTGTTGCAGGCGGGTGAAGGCCAGGCGCCTGCTCGGCAGGCGGCACTGGGCGCTGGTTTACCGGCTCACGTTGGGGCCACCACGATCAACAAGGTGTGTGGCTCCGGTCTTAAGGCGGTCATGTTCGCGGCACAGGCCATCAGGAATGGAGATGCCGATATCGTTGTCGCCGGTGGCATGGAGAGCATGAGCCTGGGTCCGCATCTGCTGCCACAAGCGAGAGCGGGCTACCGATTGGGAAACGGGGTTCTGGTAGACGCGACGGTTCACGACGGTCTGTGGTGCTCTTTCACCAATCAGCATATGGGCAATGCAGCGGAGTGGATCGCTCGGGAGTACGGTTTGACCCGTTCGGAACTGGACGGATGTGCACTTCTTAGCCATCAACGCGCGGTAGCGGCGTGGCAGGAGGGGCGTTTTCGGCAGGAGGTAATGGCGGTATCGGTGCCTCAGCGCAAGGGCCCTGCTTTGCGGGTGGAGCAGGACGAATGCCCAAGGTCCGATAGTTCTCTGGAGGCTCTGGCACGCCTAGCGCCGGCCTTCCAGCCCGACGGTGTTGTGACTGCGGGAAACTCACCGAGCATCAGCGATGGGGCCGCCGCCGTGGTGGTTATGGCTGCCGAAGCCGCCAAGTCCTGGGGGATTCGGCCCCTGGCGCGGATCGTCAGCTTTGCTCAGGCGGCCGTTGAACCACAGAAAGTGTTCACTGCTCCTCCGGTGGCTATTCGGAACCTTCTGCGCCGAGCTCACCGGGAGCTGGACGACATGGACTTGATGGAGATCAATGAGGCCTTTGCTGCTCAGGTGGTGGCCAATGCGCGGGAGCTTGGCCTGACCTGGGATAGGCTTAACATAAACGGCGGCGCTGTTGCCCTCGGTCATCCCATCGGCGCCAGCGGAGCGCGGGTGTTGGTGACTCTGGTGCATAGTCTTGTGGAGCGCAGTCTCGAGTCGGGCCTCGCGGCTCTCTGCCTTGGCGGCGGGGAGGCAGTCGCCATGTTGGTAGAAGCCGTCTGAACTAGACGCTCTGGTCACTCATGATTGTCTGGCCGGTTCGGCGGGTCTCTCGGCATTGCCTGAAGTGCAGGACGCGGGGTTGACCTGCGCGTGGTTCTTGCTGATTGGGTCGTAATTGGAATACAGCCAAAGGAGGCAACCACAGTGGATCTCAAGTTCAGTGCTGAGCAAGAGATGGTTCGCAAAATGGTTCGCGACTTTGCCCAGAGAGATGTGGAACCCATCGCCGCGGAGATTGATGAGAAGGGCATTGTTCCCATGGACAATGTGCGCAAGATGGGCGAGCTGGGTCTGTTGGGTTTGATTGTGCCGGAGGAATGGGACGGCAGCGGAGCCGACACGGTCAGTTATGCCATAGCCATTGAGGAACTGGCGCGGGTGTGTGCGTCGACGGCCATCTTTCTGGCCGTGCAGAATTCACTGGTCTGCGCGGGCCTGGACAAGTTCGGCAGCAGCGAGCAGAAGGAGCGGTTTCTCAGGCATCTGGCTACTGGCCGAATGATCGGGGCCTTTGCACTGACCGAGCCAGGAGCCGGCTGTGATGCCGCTGCCCTGCATACCACTGCCGTGCGCGATGGGTCCGACTATGTTATCACTGGGCGAAAGCACTTTATCACTAACGGGGGAATCGCCGACGTTGTGCTGGTGATGGCGATGACTGACAAGAGCCTGCGCCATCGGGGCATCACCGCTTTCATTGTGGAAAAGGGGATGGCAGGCTTTGGTGTGGGCAAAGAAGAACACAAGATGGGCATCCGAGGGACCAATACGTGTGAGCTGGTCCTGGATGAAGTGCGCGTTCCAGAGGTGAATCGCCTGGGCGAAGAGGGCCTGGGCTTCAAGATCGCTTTGACGCTGCTGGACGGAGGCCGTATCGGTGTGGCTGCTCAGGCTGTTGGGATTGCTCAAGGGGCGTATGAGGCTGCCCTGAAGTACAGCAAGGAACGGGTGCAGTTTGGAAAGCCCATCTGCGAGTTTCAGGCAATACAGTGGAT
>DDYO01000168.1 GCA_002348045.1 Anaerolineales bacterium UBA2232 | reverse complement strand
AAAGTTCAGGGAGGAGCAGGCCAGCAAGCGAGCCACCAGGGCTGCCGGCAGAGGGGGAAAGAAGAGCGCACCCAAAGGCAAGGCCAAAAAGAGCGCACCTCGTTCTCTCACCCTCTCCTCGGAGCACACTGCCGACGCTGCCCAAGTTGCCGAGCTGCTCACTCGCGAAGGGACCACATCCATCCTCGGCTCTTCCTTTGGCTCGACGGGCTTCAGCAGCTTGAAGGCACAGGCACAAGGTCTGGGCGCCGACAATCTGGACGAGGCCATGATGCAGGGACGTCGTGATGTGCTCTTTCCCAGTACGTCTCGCGAAGCCGCTCGCACCGGAACCACATCCACTACTTCCGCCGCGCAGCGTAGTCTTCGTGCCGTGAGTGAGAACCTGAAACGCAATAGCTTTGCGGTGGTGAAGGGCGGCAACGCCGGCAAGGGCGGCTCGGCAGGGGGTCGTCTCCAGGGCAAGCGCCGCAAGTTTGTGCCTCTGCGAAAGGTCTGGAATCCGAAACGTGTCGAGGCGGTGGTCATCGGCAGCATGGGGAGCAGTGGCAGCGGTGGCGGCGGCGGCGGTGGAGGAGGAGTCTACTTGAGTCCTGATTCCGAAGCGGTGAGAGTCCTGAGCCAGGTGGCACGATCTCCTCTTCCCCCAAAGCCGGCACGTCAAGGCACTCCGCTGCAAAGGGCCAAGGCTCTGGAGAAGGCCGTACGGCGCATGGTCAGGAGTCTGAGGCCCAAGAACAAGCGATGCCCGAGGGGAACGCGACGCGGTTTCGGCAGCCGATGCTATTCCCCGACGATGCTCAAGTTGCTGAACAGGGTTCGGGCCCAGATCAAGGTGCTGCGTGCTCACGAGAAGAACATGGCCATGCTGCGCAAGATGAGAAAGGGCAGGACGCTGGCGGCAAGTGTCAAGCGTAGTTTGGCCAAGACGTATGGTGCTCGGGAAGTGAGGAGGATTGCGGCCAGGAAGATGACCCTGCCCCGAGGCGCCAAGCTCGAACGCATCCCGCTGCGCAAGGTCAAGGGCAAGACCGTCTACAAATACCGTCTCAGGAGATAGGCAAAGTGAAGTGGGGAATGGGGAGTGTGCGTGTGTGTGTGATTCTCTCATTCTCTCCCTATTCGAACCCCAACGTCTGGTTGATGCGCAGTGGATCGAAATCTACAGTACTGGCCTCTACAATCTCGTCGGGTTTGGGATTGTATGCATTCCACCTGACTGCATGGTCTTGTCTGTCGTAGTCGTTGGATCCTCCGTCGATGTGCACAAAGTACGCCTCCTGGCTGGGGACGTATTCGAGAACATGAAACAGTCCCAGCCCTCCGTACTGCGTGGCGATGGGGATCATGTGTTGGCGATACTGGCCTCGACGATTGATGTCGCTGGGACTGAGGAACGACCACCCACCGCACGGTGGGGTCTCGCTCTCACACAACTGCTGCACGTGCTGAGGCAATCTGTCGAAAGCCATGCCTGCCGGCTGGCGCTTTGCTTGCTATGTATGGATCAGACGGCGGTCCCGTAGGGTGGGCTGGAAACACTGGATCCTCTGCGGAAGGCCTTGGCTGGGTTGAGGATGCGCGAGGACAGGCTGCGTGGTGCCAGGGTCCTGGTCTTCATGGCTGTCCTCCCTCCTGGCGTCCTGAGNNCAGCCTTCGCACCGGCAACCTCAGCCTCTTACCAATGCGTATCGACGGCAGCCACTTGCCCTCCCGGATCCCACGCACAAACATCTCAAACACTCGATCCGCCAGAAGCACGTCCTTGCCGGGATCTTCGCGCAGCAAAAAGGCCTGCATCGCATCGACCAAGGGAACCAGTTTCATGCCCTGCTTGGCTGCCGCGGGGATGGGCTTGAGCCGTTTGTGGGCCCATTCTTTGAGGTCCAGGGAATTCATCTGCACGACGGACCTGAACAGATCGGTGCCTCCCTCGCGGCGCTCCCAGTCGGCAACCTTGACGTCTGCAGCCATGCCAGGGTCCCACAGCACCACCAAATGGCCGCGATTGGGCACGAAGATGGGCACGCTCTCCCCTGCAACCCTCACGTTGTAGCGCCAGTAGCCTCCCGGCTTGACGCGGTGGTAGAGGAAGTTGCCCAGGTGGGCGTCGTTGTGAGAGTAGCCGAGGCCGTGGAAGGCGTGGAGGGCGAGGGCGATCTGCATGACAATGCTCTCGTACTGCTTCTGGGCGAGTTGGGTCTTGAACAGCGCAAACAGGTCTCCGTCGGCGAGTTCGTTGAGTGCGACCACATAGGCGTTCTGCTTGGCGATGGGGGGAAGGTTGGGATGGCCATGTCCTTTGGTGCACACCATGACCTTGTAGGTGATGGGCATGTTCTGGCAGATCCCTCTCTCGGCCAGCTTGGACATTTTGCGCAGGATCCTGCCTTCCATCAGCGCCGCGGTACTGGATGGCGAGATCTTGGTGCTGAACCTGAGCAGCCTCGCAATGCCCCTCGCTCCCGTATTCACGAACGCATCGCCGTAGACGCCTGACCCGATGCCCTTGCCGAACTGCACCACCGGCACGCCCGCCTTGTCCACCAGCCCGAACTTGCTGCGGCCCTTGCCACTGAACTGCTGCAGACACGGCTGCACTCCATCAAT
>DDYO01000087.1:10476-17478 GCA_002348045.1 Anaerolineales bacterium UBA2232 | reverse complement strand
TGGTCAGCGTGGTCCGCGCAGCCGGTACAGTGGAGGCTACGGTCACCCATGTGCCGCTGTACGCGCTGGACCGTGACGAGATGATTGATCACCTGACCTCCCTCTACGTTCCGCCCCTGTCAGAGCCCGGTAGCGTTGCCTCGTTTCAGGAGTTAGTGGCACACCTCAGGGCGCCAGATGGCTGCCCCTGGGATCGGGAGCAGACCCACAGCACGCTGCGTCCGTACTTGCTGGAGGAGACATACGAGGTTCTCCAAGCGTTGGATGGAGAAAACGCGGACGCCTTGGCCGATGAGCTGGGTGATCTGTTGCTGCAAATCCTGCTTCACAGTCAGATAGCCACTGAGGACGGCGAGTTTCGTATGCGGGACGTGGTGGCCCATAGCATAAACAAGCTCACGCACCGTCATCCCCACGTGTTTGGCAATGTGGAGGTATCGAGCGCGGGAGATGTGCTGGTTAACTGGGAGCAGATCAAACGGGACGAAAGAGCTAGTCAGCCAAGAGGTGCAGGGCTGGACCGCATTTCGCTGGCGATGCCCGCCCTGTTGCGCGCTCAGGCGTTGCAGGAGCGAGCAGCGAGGGCGGGCTTTGAGTGGCAGGGAATTGACCAGGTTGTGTGCATGGTGGAGGAGCACTGGGATCAGCTAATGCGTGCACCAGAGGAGGAGAGGTCGCACGAGCTCGGTGATCTGCTCTTTGCTCTGGTCAACCTGGCGCGCTGGTTCAAGGTGGACGCCGAGTCCGCGCTGCGAGAGGCGATGGTCCGGTTCGAGGCTCGATTCACCCAGATGGAGCGAGTTTGCACGGCCAGAGACAAGGTCTTGCGTGATCTGACGCCCGACGAGTGGCGGGACCTCTGGGTCCAGTGTAGGTAAGGAGCGACTGGACCTTTGGTGGTCCAGTCGCTCCCCTGAGTCGGGGCGAGAGGATTTGAACCTCCGACCCCAGCGGCCCGATCGCTGTGCGCTACCGGTCTGCGCTACGCCCCGACATCAGATTCCATTATACACCAATTCTCGCCTGGTGGCAAAAGGCTTGGCGTGCTCATTGGCGTGTTGCTCAGGGATGAAGCTGCATGTCCGCCTGCACGCATATACCGCGGCAGGGGGGACGCGGCATGCCGCAGACGTACCCATGCTCGTCGAGTATGGCGGCGGTCAGGGAACCAGGCGACGCCTCACATCAGGGGGTAGATTTGCCTCGACCGGCATTCAGCGACATCGACCAGCCGAGCAAAACCGGATGGGTGGAACAGCTCACGCTCAAAGTACTTGGACAACAGCGCGTGCTCATACTGCTGCCGGCCATCCTGGACCGCCTCCCGAAAGTCATGTGAGCGGGTCATGGTCGTCTCGAGGAAATCGTACTCATCCACACCTTCCCACACGCGCCATCCGACAAAGGCGTGTCCGGGAACGATGACGATGATCGGGCTCAGGTTAGCCAGTTCGAGAAGGCTCGCATACAGCACCGTCCCATCAATGCAGTTTGCTCGGCTCTGATCATCATTCAGGCTGGCTGCAGGAAGACGCACTCGCTGGGTGATCTGTCCCTCTTGCTTTCCAAAGTTGAGGGGCGAATTGACATAGGCCAGTCCAGCATCGTGTTTCAAGGCGGTGTAGATGGCTTCCACCTGCTCAAGAGCCACACTGCGGCGGTCAATGGCATTGTCGGTATTGCGGTATCCGCAGATCAGGCCGAGCGCGTGGTGGTTTGCGGCAGCTCTGAGCAGGTTCTCGACATTGTCAACGTGGGGGGTCACAAACGCACAGAGATGGTCGGTGAGGTCCACGATGTTGCCGTCGGGAGCATCGACGCCCAGAAGGGCAGTATCATAGGCGTGGAGCTGGATCGGAAAAGTTCGGTCAAACACGAGCCGCTCGTCGCCGGATCCGAACTGTCGAACCGTCACCCGCAGGGTCGCTGCCCGGATCTCCGTCAAGGTCATGGTAGGCTCTAGTTGGAGGCTGGGCAGTAGCGTCTGCTCCACGCGCTCTCGCGGGGGCACAACGAAACTCGCCACGGCCTCGTCGCTGAACCCCTCTATGCAGGCTCGCACATAGAGTTGCGCGGGCTGGCTGAGCTGCTCATTGTCGATGGTCACCGTGACCAGAGGAAACTCGCTTGCTGTAAGGTTGCGGCAGAATGCGGTTGGCACGATGCCTGTGAGGAGGCTCACACTGACAGTGGGCGCGGGGCCGTAGGAAAGTCCCGGTGCTGTCGTGAGCCCAGCACTGTGGGCAAGCCGTCGGATCACCTCTTCATAAAGTGGATTTCGCGGAACCGCGACTCCGTGTTGGTCGCGGACGATGCCCATCAGGTAGAGGCGCTCCTGCCGCGCTCCCATGCTACGGAACGGGCTTGGGCTGCGTACGGACCGATAGGCGGCATCCAGGAGGGCGGGATCTCTCAGCAAGCCGCCAATGTACTGGAGGTTTTCATCCTCGCGCAGCATGGTCTCCCGGACACCGTCAAGAGGCGGCAGGCTACCTGGTGAACTTTCCGAGTAGAGGTCGTCAGCGTGCGCTGCCATTCGCTGCGTAAGCGCTGGATGTCCCCGAGTCTGTTCGTACACTGATTCAGCCAGCTCGTGGACATAACAAAGTCGGTGCTGGGTGCCGGATAGTCCATGAGCCACCAGTTGCTTGACCTCGCTCAACGTCAAGTCCTTTAACACGACCTTGGTGGCAATGCTGCTGAAAGGCGACACCACCGTGCTGGACAGGCTAACCAGCTCGTGGCCGCCAGCCAAGACAAAGACAAAGCGACCCAGGGACTCGCGGCCTGGGACGTGGCGGTCATGGAACACAGCCCTTAGGACGTTCGCCAAGTAGCCAAGGGTTTTTCCAGGGATTGCACCGAGTTCGTCGATAAGTATGGTCACCCTTCCGATCCGGCCAGGTAGTTCGCACAACAACCTCTCGAACCTAACTGCGCTGGTGGTCTGCTCGGCAGCTGCCATGAGGGAGGGTATACCCAGTTGTTTCACAAGCTCCGTAGCCATGAAGCCAAATAGCCGGTGGGGAAGCGCACCGGAGATCATCCGCAAGTTGAGGAGCACCGAGGGTTGGGGAAGGAGTTGGCGCTGAACGCGATACAGCAGGCTGGTCTTTCCCGTCTGCCGGGAGCCTGCCACGATGACGTAGGACCGCATTGGACCGAGGCATAGGTCTTTGATCCGCTGTATTTCCTCGTGTCTCCCGACAAAGAGCTGACTGTCGGGTGGCAGAGGACCCTGAAAGTAAAAGCTACCCATCCGTGACTTCCTGGCGCAAGGGCTCAGACATCGGGCAAGGAGGACCGAGTTCTCGCCCCATGGTACACCAGTTGGCTGCCGCTGGCAAAAGACTGCTGGCAGGGCGTACCAGCGTGGGCTAAGCCATCAGAGCTCCGTACAGCCCTTGCTCGGTCAACTTTAGCAGGCGGGTGTCGACGATACGATTGTGGAGGGATAGCTGGCTCCGCGTCTCGACACGCAGATAATTGTCCGTAAAACCCGTCCACACCCCGGACCGGCAGGTCTCCCAGAGAACGGGAAGGACGCAGTCTAAGAACCGGCCGCGGTACTGCTCTGAGCTCTGCCGGCCGATCATCTGCATATCTTGTGCTCTGAGTTGCTTGACCTTGGGAGATACCTGAAGACTCATGGTACTGGCTGGCGTGCCCGGTCTCGGCGAATAGGGAAATACGTGTAGGCGGGCGAAACTGAGACCACGAACAAAGGACGCGCTCTGTTCAAACTCACCAGCATCTTCCCCCGGGAACCCGACGATGACATCGGTAGTCACCGCAAGACCAGGTATGCGGGCGCGAGCTTCCTGTACCAATCCCTCGTATTCAGCGGTGGTATAATGGCGGTTCATCCGATGCAGTGTGGCATCACAGCCGCTCTGTAGCGGTAGGTGCAGATGTCGACAAAGGCGGTGATCCTGCCACAGGTGCAAGAAGCTCGGTTTCACGTCCCACGGTTCGATGGAAGAAAGACGGAGCCGCAGCACAGGGGTGTCGGACAGGATGGCACGCACCAGGGAGTCCAGAGATTCTCCGGAGTCGCGACCATATGCGCCGATGTGGACCCCAGTGAGCACGATTTCCTGATAGCCCTCATTGGAACGCGCCTCGACCTCCCGCACGACCTCGGTCAGGGCGCGGCTCTTCTGGGACCCACGCGCGACTCTGACAATGCAGTAGCTGCAGGCGTTGTCACAGCCATCTTGGATCTTGACCAAGGCACGCGTGCGAAGAGAGGAAGTCGGGACAGAGGTGGCGACCGCCCGGGGCTGTGGAAGGCCAAGCATCTGCAGTGCCCGCTGAACGAGATCCTCCTTGTCCTGATTGCCAAGCACGAGGGTGATACCGTCCAACCGTTGAGCCTGATCGGGGCTCATTTGGGCGTAGCAGCCGGTCAGCAGCACCTGTGCGGAGGCATTAAGGGTGTGGCACCGCCTGGCGAGCTGGCGTGACTTGCGTGCGGCGACGTGCGTCACCGTGCAGCTATTCACGATACACAGATCAGCCTTAGCTGGCCCGTCCACCAGCTGACAGCCGGCGGCGGCCAGGGAGCGCTTCCAAGTCTCCAGCTCACTCTGGTTGAGCCGACATCCCAGCGATGTGAGAAAGACCCGGGGTGGCTTGGTGGGGGTTAGCATCGTCCTCGGGTCACGCGTGCAGGACGTTCAGCAGAGCCTGGCGCAGCCACGCCTCTTGGTCGGCCAAAACGGTACGCAGGTCAAGGAGCACCCCACCATCCTCGATGCGTGCCACCACTGCCGGGCGGTGATTCCGTAGACTGCGGGCAACTGCGTCAGCCGACTCGACCTGCAGTCGCACGGCTTTGGTGGGCAGGGTCTCCTCTGGCAGCGACCCTCCTCCTACGGCCGAAGATGAGTCAACTACATCGGCGTCAAGACCGTGTTGTTGCAGCCACTCTGCGAGGCTGGTGGCCCTGGTCTGCAGGTGCTCTATGGGCATCGATATCATCTGCCAAACGGGCACCTGACTCAGCGCTTCACCTTTAAGATAGTGCAGCAAGGTAGCCTGGAGGCCAGCCAGGACGACCTTGCTGACCCTCAGCGCTCGCGTCAGGGGATGCTGCTTGAGCAAGGTGATTAGATCAGCCTTGCCCAGTATGATTCCTGCCTGAGGGCCTCCCAGGAGTTTATCACCGCTGATGCAAGTGAGGTCGGCGCCGGCCGCCAGGCTTTCCTGAACGGTGGGCTCGTGGCTGAGGCCAAACGGCGCAGTGTCGAGAAGGGCGCCACTGCCCAGGTCGTCCACGACGACAATACCATTGGCCAGACCCAGGCGCACAAGGTCCCCCAGCGGCGTCGAATGGGTAAAGCCAATCAGCCGGTAGTTGCTGGTATGAACATGCAGGAGCATGGCTGTCTCGGCGCCCACGGCTCGCTCATAGTCCTGGAGGTAGGTGCGATTGGTGGTGCCTACCTCAACCAGCCTGGCACCGCTCTGAACCATCACCTCGGGAATCCTGAATCCCCCTCCGATTTCGACCAATTGGCCCCGAGAGATGACAACCTCGCGTCCCCTGGCCAGTGCAGTCAGGACCAGCAAGACCGCGCCAGCATCGTTGTTTACCACAAGGGCACCTTCAGCCCCCGTGAGCTGGCAAAGGAGATCCTCGGCATGGACGTACCTGGATCCTCGCTCGCCCGCCGCCAGATCGTATTCGAGGTTGGAGTACTGGCTCATCTCACCCATGGCCAGAATTGCTGCCGTGCTCAGGGGCGCTCGACCCAGGTTGGTATGAATGACTACGCCGGTGGCATTGATGACCGGCCGGATGCTGGGCTCAAAGCGGCGGCTGATCACATCATGAAGGCGAGCCACCATTTCGAGTGTGCTAGGACAAGCGCTTCCTTGAGCGATTTCTTGGCGGATGTCGCTGAGCAGGTCCTGCGCCGCCCGCAGGGTGGACTCGCGTCCGTATTGCTCACAGAGAGGCTCAACAGAACCCTCTCTGAGCAGCCGGTCCACGCTGGGGATCCTCTTGAGCTCCTTGTGCATCTTGGCCTCTGTCACAGGTCCTCCACAGCCAGGGCTGAACATCCATACAGATGGAGGTCAATGGTACCATCGACCCTGAATTCCACCCCTTCCGCTTCCAGCAATGCCTTCTGAAGGTTGGCGGTGCCGGTAATGCGAGGTGTGCTGATGGCCCCTTGTGAGTTGATCACACGGTGCCAGGGAACATCGTCGGGGCACGCTCGCATGGCCCAGCCGACGGTTCGCGCCAGTTGACGCGTTCCCAGTGCGCTCGCAATCTGACCGTAGGTCACGACGTGGCCTGCCGGCACGCGCCGCACGATCTGGTAGATCTTCTGAAAGGTCTTACATTCAGGTGACTGCAGCAAGGGATCCTCGCCTAAGGTGATGCTACTACTGATGGCTGGCTTTAATCGGCGTCTGAGCGCAGCTGCCATCGTGAAATAGGCTGTGACCTGGCTGAACGTCCAAACTCCAGTTATTGGCCAGCGCCGAGCCCAGGCGGAAATGGCCGGCTGCTGCAACCATAGCCGCATTGTCTGTGCAGAGCGCCGGAGGTGGGTAGCGGACAGGAATGCCCAGCGCGCATACCCTTTCTCTCAGCAAGGAGTTGCTGGCTACGCCGCCTGCCAGCAGCAGCTCCTTGACGTTGTAGGCTTCGGCAGCACGGCGGGCCTTTTCGACCAGTACCTCCACCACCGCGCCCTGGAAACTGGCCGCCACGTCCGCAATAAAACCATCTGACAGGCTCAAGTGAAGGGTCGCAGAATCCGGTCGGTCCCGTTGGGTTGCCGGCACGTGGGCCGATTGGTTCTGGACGAGACGCAGCACGGCGGTCTTCAGACCGCTGAAACTGAAATCATAGCTGGGTTCAAGCCAGGCTCGTGGCAGCGCGTAGGCGCAAGGGTCACCGCGCCTGGCTGCAGCCTGGATGGCAGGACCTCCTGGATACCCCAGGCCCAGGAGACGGGCCACCTTGTCAAAGGCCTCTCCTGC
>DDYO01000087.1:0-10463 GCA_002348045.1 Anaerolineales bacterium UBA2232 | reverse complement strand
CAGTGATTTGAGCAGGGCCGACGATGCTTGGAGTGACCAGCCAATTCGCGTAGAGGTGCGCCTCCAGATGATTGATGCCTATCAAGGGCAAGCCCTTGGCCCAGGCCAGGGCTTTGGCGGCGTTCAGGCCTACCAGCAAGGAGCCGACCAGACCCGGCCCATTGGTGACTGCGATGGCGTGGACTTCTGCCCATTCGACACAAGCTATCCTCAGAGCCTCCTCGATAACCGGAACGATGTCAAGGACATGTTGTCGTGAAGCCAGTTCGGGATAGACGCCCCCGAAACGACGGTGTAGTTCGATCTGAGACGCCACCACGTTGGACCGGATGAGGGTGCCGTTCTCAACCACGGCCGCTGCCGTCTCATCACACGACGTTTCGATTCCGAGAACCAGGCTCATGGTTCCATTTGCTCCCGAGCTCGTCCAGATCCGATACTGCTCATTCGATGATGCTGGCCCAGTAGAGCTTGCAGCCGCTGATCACATACATCTTGCCCAGGTTGTCATCTACATATAGCCCACGCAGGTCCGCCAATAGACCGCTGGTACGGCTGCGGAACTGCTGCACAAACTCGCCGCTCTTGTTGAACTGCACGATGCGGTGATTCCCAGCGTCGGCAACATACAGGAATCCGGTCTGATCCAGAGTTCCAGTGGCGTGCACCGAGGTCGGGGAGAGAAGCGGCTCGTCCATGTTAGCCTGGGAAAAGGGAACGCTCTGGCCACGCAGGTACTTGGCAACTGTGCCGCTGGAATAGAGCAGGTACAGGTTTCCATCGATTGCCATGTCTACGGCCCCCGCAAGGGTCACCGTAACCCCACTGGCAAAGTAGTCGCCCGGCGGAGAATCGTAGCCGCTCGGCGTCGGCTCATACCTCAACAGCCGATTGGCGGCCGTATCGAGAACGTACAGGTTCCCGTTGTAGCTGGCAACCGAGATGGGCTGACTCCATCGCGTCGTGGCGCTCGTCGGCAGGACCTTTAGTCCCACCCATGGATCGTATTCAAGGACCTGTCCCGTCTTATTGACGATCAGCAAGTTGCTGCGACCGCGGGAGCCCCCAGCCTCTGCCCAGGTGATGTCCAGAAAGTCCGTGGCAACGAACTCGCCTTGGTGATCTCCTCGGCGCAAGAGCGGCTGCTCGCTGGCGACGTTCTGCAAAGCCGTTCTGCTCTGGTTAAACAGCGATCTGTATACCCGTTCTGTGCCTGGGTCGAACACAAAGACGTCCGCTCCCTGCACTACAACGGTTGAAGGATGGCACCGCGGGTCCTCGCTCACACCATAGTCCCGCAACTCGTTCCAGCCGAGGTACTTGACCTGATTGATGACATCCAGACGCTCCTGTAGGGCTTGCTGTTCGGCCTTGGCGGTGGCATCTGTGGCCTTGAGGTTCAAGGCCTCCTGATACAGAGAGATGGCTTGGCGGATCTTGACCCGCTGCTCGGCGACATTCGTCTCAGACTCAGCGGCTACCCTGGCCTCTTGCGCTGAGCGCAGCAGTTGCTGAAATTGCTGCAAGCGCGATTGCTCATACTGATAGCGGGTAACCACATAAACGCCCACGACCACCAGCGGGATCCCCAGAGCCAGCCAAAGTAGGCGACGGTCTGGGCCGGTAGACCCCGAGGCTTTGGACCGAACGACAGTAGGTTTATGAGACGTGCGCTGCTCTTTCTCGGGCAACACGTGCTGAAACGCGTTCCGGAAGCCGCGTACCAGGCGTCCAAATGATCGACCCACCGACGACAGAGCGTCCCTCCAGTTGAGGCTGGGAAGCTGCTCATCGAGCTCGGTCTCGTCATGCAACTCCTCATCGTCGGCCAGCTCATCGGGGTCGCTCGTAGCCACGCGCTGGCGAAGGCTTCCAGAGATGCGGTCCCATGCTCGCGGGCGAGGTGCAGCGCCCCGGTCTGCCGCACGGGACTGACCGCTACCAATCTCGATCACGACAGATGACAAATCGCGTCCATTGGCGAGAGACTCAATGCCCTCACGCACGTTGTTGGCGCCCGTCCGGGTGAGGGCATCGGAGATATCATCGGCCTTGGCGTAAGTCACCAGGGTGGTTGACGAGAGCACGAAATGATCACCCTCTGACAGCCGGAGGTGGGAGAGCTGTGGCTCAATCTCCCGCCGTAAGCCCAATGGGGGGCTCTCTCTAACGTCCACGTCTTGAAGCTGGCTGCTCGTCAGCCAACTCGACTCGTCAGGGTACCGTGTGACGTTGCCTTGACGCACGTGGTAAAGCAAAGACGGGCCGATCTGGCCGACGTAAGCGTCCTGGTCCTTGAGGACCAGGACGGTTAGTCCTGCTATGCCACGCTCCTCGCGGGGTGATGAAACGTTCTGTTCAAATAGCCACACATTGGCTGTCTTGATGGCCTCACGAATCGCGGCAGTGATGCTTCGCGGCGTTTGGTAATTCTCCTGGACCAGCTCCACGATGCTGCGCTGAATGCTCTCGTGATCAGGGAAGCCACCGACGGTCTCCAGAACGAGATAGAGGTTGCCGTGGCCGGATCGTGCCAATAAGGGCGAGCTCTCTGACACACTCAAAGAGCTGGCTTCGTTCTCCCATATTCCTTGGGCAATGTGGACAGAGTCCACGATGGTCTGCGGTCCTGTGGTCATCGGTGCTTCCCTCCATATCTCCGACTGCGCTACGGCGTCTGAAGCAACCCATCATAATTCCAAAACGCGTACACCCGTGTGGTCAATCGACCAGCTCCCTGCCCTCTGGGAACACAAGGGCACGCGCCCGTTCCAACAGAAGGTCAATTCGCTGTGCCGGAAGCTGGCGCACCTGCAGGTACTCTCGGAGGGCATCCATTGGCGCCATCCGAGCGATGTGGTGGCCACTGCCCAGGCGTGGTCTTGACCTTCTCTCGACCTGCCGCACGACGCCCGCAACCTTGAACGCTCCCTCAAGCAATGAGCGTACACCGCTATCGTCCAACAGATGGTTCTGTTCTTCCGAGGTGTGGATCACCAGCCGGACGATGGCGCCGCGCAGGTCTTCTCGCGCTACGGCGTTGCGCAGTGACTCCATGGGATTTGAACCCAAGGCTTTGACGTCAATGGTGACGAAACGCCTTGTTGCTTGAATAGGTATGAACTTGAAGGTCGATTGACCTCTTGCGATATCGGCGACGACGAAACCCTTGGGTTCCCTTTCCTCTCCAAAATCAATGCGGTCCACGCTTCCACTGTATACCATGGGCAAAGGGCCGCTGCCGGAAGCGACCTGGTGGCGATGAATGTGACCAAGAGCTACATAGTCAACGCGGGGGTGCCGGAATAGGCTGGTGGGGATGACCAGCTCATGACCAAGCAGCACGCTGCGCTCGGACCCGTACACTGCTCCCTGAATGGCCCCGTGGTAGACAACGATTGCGGGTATGTCATCCCGCAGGCGCTCAAACTCGGCTTGAAGCAACCGATCAAGGATCTCAATCGTGATCTCATCCAGTTCTGCCAGGGAGCGATTCTTGTACTGCTCACGGCTCATCAGTTGGTTGCGGACGATCCATGGTACCGCAACCAACTGCACATCGCCCGCCCGGGTCGGAATCGTATGGGTCCCAATCCGGCGGCCCACGTGGACATTGGGGACCTGGAGGGTGGCAAAGATGTCCACGCTGCTGGCTCGGCTGCTCGCGCCGGGCAAGTCGTGATTGCCTACCAGAAGGAACACGGGTATGCCGGCCGAGGCCAGGCGGTGGATGCGGCTGGCGAATTCTCGCTGCTGCGTGGGTGTCGGGTCCCGGCTCTTGTAGGCATCTCCGGCAAAGACCACGAGGTCCACCGGCGCCTGCATGGCATAGTCAACGACCTCGTCAAAAGACCGCACGAAATCCAAGAGTCGAGTGTGCAGACCGGTGGCTGAATCGAGGCGACCATAGTTCTCGACGCCCAGGTGAAGGTCAGCAAAGTGCAGGATCCTGACCATGCCTACTCCCATTCAATCGTTGAGGGCGGTTTGCTAGTGATATCATACACCACTCGATTGACCCCCGGAACTTGATTGACGATACGACTGGAGATGCGTGCCATCAGGTCGTGGGGAAGGTACGCCCAATTCGCTGTCATCCCATCTTGGCTGGAAACCGCTCTGACTGCGACGACGTGGCTGTAGGTCCTGCTGTCACCCATGACACCCACGGTTCTGATGTTGGTCAGAACCGCAAAGTACTGCCAAACCTCTTGACCTAGCCCGGCGCCAGCGATCTCGGAGGTCACGATAGCATCGGCCTGCCGCAACGTCTCCAGCGCCTGCGGGTTGACTTCACCTATAATGCGCACGGCAAGCCCGGGGCCGGGAAAGGGCTGCCGCTGGACGATCGGGTCGGGCAGTGCAAGCTCGACACCGACTCGGCGCACTTCGTCCTTGAATAGGTACTTGAGCGGCTCGATGAGGCGAAAGCGCATGTCATCGGGAAGGCCACCCACGTTGTGATGGGTCTTGATGCGAGCCGCCGTCTTGCTTTCAGTGCCGCTGCTTTCGATAACGTCTGGATAGAGGGTACCCTGTACCAGGAATGGCACATCACCCAAACGCTGTGCCTCAGACTCAAACACACGGATGAACTCACGGCCGATGATCCGGCGCTTTTGTTCCGGGTCCACCACACCCTCGAGGGCACTCAGAAAGCGCTGAGAGGCGTCGACATAGACCACGTTGAGACCCAGATGTCGAAATGCGTCCAGGTTTTCCTCGGCTTCGTTCAGTCGAAGGAGGCCATGGTTGACGAATATGCAAGTGAGACGATCTCCAATGGCTCGCTGAACAATGGTCGCCGCCACGGTCGAGTCGACCCCTCCGGAGAGGCCACAAACGGCTTTGTCTTGGCCCACCTGACGGCGAATTGCCTCGACCGCGCTGACCACGAATGAAGCGGGCCGCCAGTTACCGTGGCACCCGCAGACGCGGAACAAAAAGTTGCGGAGCACATCGATGCCCCGTGGCGTGTGCACGACTTCTGGATGGAACTGCAAGCCGTAAAGACTGCGGTCCTCATCGCCCAAAGCGGCCACGAGCGCATTGTCGGTGCTGGCCAGAACACGAAAGCCCGTGGGCAGGTCTGTCACCTTATCGCCGTGGCTCATCCAGACGGCGAATTCAGAAGGCAGCTCCGCAAAGAGGGGGCTGTGGTTGTCGCATAGTCTAAGGGTCGCAGGGCCGTACTCCCTGTGGGCAGCGCCCGTCACAACTCCCCCGAGCTCTTGAGCCAGTAGCTGCATACCGTAGCAGATGCCCAGCACGGGCACGCCGCTGCCCAATACATAGGAGGGCAGGCGGGGTGCACCGGCGTCATACACGCTGGAGGGACCACCGGAGAGAATGAACCCCACGGGTGAGAACTCGGCGATTTCCTCGGGAGGAGCGTGATGGGCGAAAATCTGGCAATACACGCCACACTCACGCACGCGCCTCGCAATGAGCTGCACATATTGAGAGCCAAAGTCGATAATCGCGATGTTCTCGGTCTGATTGTTGCGGGCGTCAATCATTTTGGCTTTCCTCTGCACTAGGCTCCCAGCACGATGCGGCCGTCGCTCATGTCGGTGATGGTGACGAGAGATTCAATGGGGACGTCGAATTGGGAACCCAGATGGGCTCGCCCGCCCTCAAACACCTTTTCGATTACGGTTCCGATCCCGACCAGGGTGGCTCCGGCTTGCTGCACTAGCCTTCCCAGAGCTGCGATGGTGAGGCCGCTGGCCAAGAAATCGTCGATGATCAGCACTCTTTCATGCGGACGGAGTACCTCGGGTGAGACAATCAGGGTAACCACATGTCCCTTGGTGTGTGATGGTGCGGTCTCCGAGTAGACTTGCGCCGGCATGGTGATGGGCCTGCTCTTGCGAGCATAGATGAGAGGAACATTGAGGGCCAAGGCTGTGGCAAACGCGGGTGCAATGCCCGATATCTCCGCGGTCAGCACCTTGGTCACGCGAGCCGCGGCGAAGAGCCGTCCAAGCTCCCGACCAGCGGACATCATGAGGCTGGCATCGACCTGGTGGTTGAGGAAGCTGTCAACTTTGAGAATGCCTTTGCCCAGGTTGACGCCTTCCCGTTGAACCCTCTGGCGAAGCACGTGCATATGCTCCAAAACCTCCCATCCTGGGCACGCAGCCAGTCTGGCTGCTGGTTTCGAACGATGATGGGTGATTATAGCGGTATTATGTTTCTCTGCCAAAAGAGCGGGCCGGGGGAGCGCCGCGACGTTTGGACAGGCCAGGCTCATTACACTATAATGCACGCGATGGGTGTACTGTATGTTGTGGCGACCCCGATTGGCAATCTAGAAGACATCACCCTGCGCGCTTTGCGCGTGCTGGGTGAAGTACACCTGATTGCTGCCGAGGACACGCGGACCACCTCCAAGCTTCTGACGCGATACGGGATCCAAACCCCTGTACGGAGCTTTTTCGAGCACAATGAGTTGGACCGCCAGGAGGATGTCCTCACGGCTCTCCAGTCGCGTGACGTGGCGCTGGTCTCTGAGGCAGGCGTGCCCACCGTTTCGGACCCGGGCTACCGTTTGGTCAAGGCCTGTATTGACAGTGGGATCCGGGTTGTGCCGATCCCAGGACCCTCCTCCATTCTTGCGGCCCTGAGCGTGTCTGGCCTGCCCACCGACAGCTTTGTATTTGTGGGCTTCTTGCCTCGCCGACGGGCGGCCAGGAAAACGCTTGCAAGCGACCTGGCAACGGAGCCACGAACGCTCATCTGCTTCGAAGCGCCGCACAGGCTCCTGAGGGCGCTAGAGGATCTGGCCGAGGTCCTGGGCGACCGGCAGGTCGTGGTGGCCTGCGAGTTGACCAAGATGTTCGAAGAGGTCTGGCGAGGGTCGTTGAGCGAGGCAGTGAACTATGCTCGTGAGAAAACTCCCCGAGGCGAATATACCCTGGTTGTTGAGGGGGCAGGTCGTCAACGCCAAGAGGGGTGGACCAAGCAGCAAGTGCTGGAGGCCCTGAAGGCCGCGCTTTCGGCCGGGGCCAGTCGAAGGGACGCGGCGCAGCGTGTGGCCGCGGAGGCGCGTTGGCCGAAGCGAAACGTGTACTCATTGGCCGCCCAAGAGGCGGAGGACATCAGTACGGATGGAGGTCAGAATGCTTGATTTGGACGCCCCAGGACGATTTCCTGAGGTGGACATGCACGGGACACTGGCTCAGATGGACGAGTTCCCGCAGCAATGCGCCGAAGGTTGGCGCATTGCCCAGGATATTCGCCTGCCCAATGGGTATGGTGAGGTTGACCAGGTCGTGGTTTGTGGGCTGGGAGGTTCGGGAATCGGCGGCGAGCTCTTGCGTACTCTCCTCCTGCCGGAGTGCCGGGTGCCGGTCATCGTGCATCGTGACTATGGTGTGCCGGCATTTGTGAACAAGCGAACGCTGGTCCTGGTGTGCAGCCACTCGGGTACGACTGAAGAGGTGCTGAGCGCCTTTGGGGCAGCGCAGCGGGCAGGCGCTGCGATAGCTTGCGTCACCTCTGGGGGCACACTGGAGCAGCGGGCAAAGGAGACAGGGATTCCTGTCTTCCGCTACGTGTTTGGAGGATGGCCGCGTGCGGCCTTGGGTTACTCCCTGATGGGGCAGCTGGGGCTGGTCCAGGCGGCGGGCCTGCTTGCTGACCAGTCAGCGGCCGTGGCAGAAGCGGTGCAGGTGATGACAGACTGGCAAGCCGAGCTCACGGCACACGTACCGGTGGAGCGCAATGTGGCGAAACAGATGGCCAGAAGCCTATACGGCCGCATCGCCGTGGTTTATGGGGCAGAGCATCTTGGGGAGGTGGCCCGGCGGTGGAAGGGCCAGATCAACGAGAACAGCAAGTCTGCAGCGGTATCCGATCTGTTGCCCGAGGCGAACCACAATTCAGTGGTGGGTTATGAGTTGCCTGCCGAACAACAGCGCTGGCTGCACTATGTGCTGCTGGACTCGAGTAGCTACCACCCTCGAGTAGCGCCACGTATTGAGCTGACGCGAGAGCTATTGGAGAAGGGCGGCATACCGTGCAGTGTTGTGAAGGCGCGCGGTAAGAGCCGGCTTGCCCAAATGCTGGGGGTGGCCCACTTCGTTGACTATGTTAGCTACTTCCTCGCAATGTTGTACGAGACGGATCCGTGGTCGATTGCCAGTATCCAGCTCGTCAAGGAGTACATGTCCAAGCTATAGCCTCAATCGTCAGTCGTAGAGTGGTAAGGGAGTTTCGAGGAGGAAACCACACATGGACTCTGGAATGGTCAGCAAGATCGACAAGGCGCGACGTTACGCTGAGGAAAGAGAGCGGGTAAGGTTTCAGGCCTTTGAGGTTGACTTTCGAGGTGGTAACGATACGTACCACGTGAGCTATGCGCAAGGCAAGTGGATTTGCGGGTGTCGCTTCTTTGAACAGCGTGGGGTGTGCAGCCACAGCATGGCGATGGAGAGAATCCTTGCGGGCATGCTGGGCGATGCAGTCTCGCCACAGGAAGCGACCTAGGTTCGCACGGGACTGGACGAGGCCCCACTCAATGCGGCCTTGATTCGTCGACGAAACGGGCAACGGCTCCAGCCGCGTGCCGTCACCTGACTACTGGAGACGTACAATGGAAATTGGCATTATCGGCGCCGGCATTACCGGCCTGACGGCGGCCTATGAACTGGGTCGCAGAGGACATCACTGCTCTGTCTATGAGCAGGCTGATGAGCCCGGCGGGCTGTCGGCAACCTTCAAGGATGAGCGATGGGACTGGCCTCTGGAAAGGTTCTATCACCATCTGTTCGCTTCCGACGATATAGTCCTCGACTTTAGTCGGGATCTGGGTCTGGGCGATAAGCTCATGTTCCCTAGACCCATCACCGCCATCTGGAAGAACTGCACGATCGACGCCTTTGACGACCCGGTCGCTGTTCTGCGCTATCCCTACCTGCCGTTCATCGACAAGGTGCGGGTCGGTTTGGTGACATTGTACCTTCGGCTCACCTCGGATTGGAAAAAGCTGGAGCAGGTACCGGCCCACGAGTGGTTGGCCAAGTACTATGGCGAACGGGCCTACCGTGTTCTTTGGGAGCCTCTTCTGGTTAACAAGTTCGGGCGCTTTTACCAAGAGGTGAATGCGGCATGGTTCTGGGCGCGTATCTACAAGCGAACACCACGCCTTGGATACTTTGTCGGTGGTTACCAGACCTTGATTGACGCCTTGGTGAACCAGGTGAAGGCGCAAGGCAACGAGATTCTGCTCAGGACGCGGGTATCGCGGGTTGAACCCTGCGAGGCCGGGGTGTGCGTGACTGTAGAGGACCGAGAGCAGCGCTTCGATGCCGTGATTGCGACCGTATCTCCGTCGGCGATGGTGGATCTGGCCCCCGGCCTTTCAGACGAATACCTGGACGGCGTGCGACAACTGCGGTCAGTGGGCGCTGTGGCTCTGATCCTGGCTCTGGATCGTCACTTGGTGACGCCATACTATTGGATTAACCTGCCGAAGGGTGAGTTCCCGTTCCTGGCCTTTGTGGAGCACACGAATTTCCAGTCCCCCGAGCACTATGGGGGGGATCATCTGGTCTATCTGGCTGACTATCCCGAGCGTGGCTCGGCGCACATGACCAAGAGCAAGGAAGAGCTGCTGGAGGAGTGGCTGCCCAGTCTAGCCAAGTTCAATTCCCACTTTGATCCGTCGTGGGTGCGCAGGAGTTGGCTGTTCCGCGAAGACTATGCCCAGCCGATCGTGCCGGTGGGCTATTCCCGGCAGATTCCGTCGATCCGGACTCCGGTGCGCGGTTTGTATTTCGCCAGCATGAGCCATGTTTATCCGTGGGATCGAGGCTCCAACTATGCGGTGGAGATGGGACAGCGACTGGCGGCCATGGTCGTGGAGGATGGCGCGTAGGGCCCTTGAGCACGTACGTTTTGACCTGTTCGGGACGCGCGCTATACTTGCGTCCACCAAATGAGTGGCTCTAGTGCACCTGTGTGCAGCCCTGATCCGTCCGCGCTGGACAGGGCTTTTCCTTTTTGGAAGCGTGCAGCTGAACGAGTGATCTGCTTTCGGCCGTTGCCGACTGCCAGAAGGCGACCATCTTTGCAGTGAGTTGGAGGACAGACGTACGGCATGGGTACTATTTGCGTGATTGGTGTGGGATATGTGGGCCTGGTTACAGGCACCTGCCTGGCCGACTTGGGCAACCGTGTGGTCTGCCTGGACTTGCTTGAGGACAAGATCGAACGGTTGAAACAGGGATTCCTGCCCATTTTTGAGCCGGGCCTCGAGGAAGTGGTCCGCCGCAACTTGGCAGCGGGCCGCTTGGAGTTCACCACTGACTATGACAGGGCCGTGCGAGATGCAGAATTCATCTTTATCGCGGTGCAGACTCCTTCGGGCTTTGATGGCGAAGCTGACCTGACCTATGTGACGCAAGTAGCAACATCGGTTGCGCAGCGCCTGGTCAAGTCAGTGATTATCGTGAACA
>DDYO01000202.1 GCA_002348045.1 Anaerolineales bacterium UBA2232 | reverse complement strand
GCTGGCAGTGGGCCAGCTCCAGCGGGTGCGACGCCCAGCCCTACTTTCGCATCTTCAACCCGGTCAGTCAGAGCGAAAAGTTTGACCCGCAGGGCAAGTTCATCCGCCGCTACCTGCCGCAACTGGCCAAGCTGTCAGACAAAACCATCCATGCACCCTGGGAAGCCAAACCGCTGGAGTTGCAAATGGCCGGCGTGGTGCTGGGTCAGACCTACCCGCATCCCGTCGTGGCCCATGATGAGGCCAGAGCCAAAACCTTGCAGCGTTATGCCGTGGTCAAAAAGTCAGGCTCTTGGCAGACGCTTAAATCTGCACCATCTCGAAATCTTCCTTGCGGGCACCGCACTCTGGGCACACCCAATTGGGGGGGACATCCTCCCATTTGGTACCAGGAGGGATGCCTTCCTCGGGCACGCCTTTCTCTTCTTCGTAAATCCATCCACAAATTAGACACATCCAGGTACGCATGGTTCGCTCTTTTTCCAGTTTTCGCACCGAACATCCTGACGGAATGACAGGCCATATTTCGGCACGATCTCTTACAATGCCTCCATCTTACCGAATCGCCTCCTTTCATGCCGACTTTAACTGTCCATTCCGTGGTCCTCGTCTTTGCAGCGTTTGATCCAACTGGATCGGAAGGACTGCCTGCTGACGCCGTGACCTGCGCGGCGCTGGGCGTGCATGCGCTTTCTGTCCTGACTTCCAACATTGTGCAAGATTCTGCTGAAACGGAGAACGTTCAGCCGTTCACACCCGAACAGATCGACGACCAGGCTCGCTGCCTGCTTGAGGACATGTCGGTTCAGGCCATCAAGGTTGGCGCCGTTTCCTCCACGGAGGGGGTCAGTGCCATTGCCCAGATTGCAGCTGACTACAGTGATGTCCCGCTGATCCTCCATCTGGGCTCCCCCTCTGCCGGTGCAGAGACTCTCTCCGACCAGGAAGAGAACGACGAGCGCATGGGCGCCATGATCGAGTTGCTGATTCCACAGTCCAAGGTCGTGGTGGCGGAGGCCAGGCACGTTGATGAATGGATTGACGAAGACCTGCTGGAGGCCACGGAGCAGCATAGTGCTCCCAAGGCACTACAAGCCATGGGCGCTGACTGGGTCATGGTGCTGGGTCACTTGCAGCGACCCGGCCATCGCATCAACCTGCTCGTTGGTCCTGACAATCAGACCATCAGCTTGCCCTGGATTGCTCCGCCCGAGCGTCTGCGGGATGTCGGTGGCATGGTAGCAACCGCCCTGTGCGCACTCATTGCGCGGGGTAACTCCATCACGGCAGCAGCTGAAATGGCCTGCAACTACCTCGAACGCGCACAGGCACAAGCCTTCCGGCCAGGCATGGGCGGATTGATCGCGGACCGTATGGCGAGCGCGACATGACACAAGGACTAAGATTTCCTGCCGGTCTGTACGGCATCACACCCGATTGGGATGATGTTGAACGGCTAAAGGATGGTATCAGCAGGGCAGCAGCCGGAGGGATGCGAGCGCTTCAGTTGCGCAACAAAACATTGCAAGGGCAAGCGCTGATCTCTCTTGCACAAAAGGTACGAGATCACTGCAAAGGCCTTGGCGTGCTGTTCATCATGAACGACCAGTGGCGCGTGGCGCTGGATGTGGGTGCCGATGGTGTGCACTTGGGAAAGGATGATGATCCAGCCAAGGTGGTGCGCGAGGCAGTCGGGTCACGCCTGCTGATCGGTGTCTCCTGTTACGCAGACCTCAAACGCGCCCAATCTTCTCTGGCCAGTGATGTGGACTACCTTGCCTTTGGCGCGATGTTTGTCTCTGGCACCAAGCCACAGGCCCCTCCAGCCCCTATTGGCGTGCTGACCGAAGCGCGAAAGCTGGTGCAGCAGATGCATGCACCGGTTCGGCCAGCCATCTGTGCGATTGGTGGCATTGTCCCCAATCGTGTCAATTCGCTGGCTCAAGCCGGTGCAGACTGCGTGGCGGTGGTGGGCGGCCTCTTTCTGGCCAAGGACATCGAAGCAGCAGCGAGGGTGCTCTCCACCCCCTGGGCCCAATGAAAATCTCCACTCTTTTCAAAACGGAAGCGTCCCTAGTTGTTAAGCTAAAACTGCTGTGGGTTGGGCGCTCAGCACAAAGATTGCATTGGTTAAACAAAAACATTCATACTCACTGACGGACTGGAAGCCTTGAAATGACCCGAAATGCTGAACTGTTTGAACGAGCCTGTCGCACCATCCCCGGGGGCGTCAATTCCCCTGTGCGCGCTTTTCGGTCGGTCGGCGGCACGCCACGTTTTGTCGCCCGCGCTCAAGGGCCTTACTTCTGGGATGTAGAAGACAAGCGGTATATCGACTACATCGGCTCATGGGGCCCTGCCATTCTGGGCCATGCCCACCCTGAGGTCGTGCGTGCCGTTCAAGACGCTGCCGTTCAAGGGCTCTCCTATGGAGCACCGACCGAGGCGGAGATCATCATCGCTGAGATGCTGGTCGAACGTCTGCCCTCAATGGAGCTGGTGCGCCTGGTGAGCTCAGGGACAGAGGCCACGATGTCCGCGATACGCTTGGCTCGCGGAGCCACTGGCCGCAAGAAAATCATCAAGTTCGAGGGCTGCTATCACGGTCACGCGGACAGCCTGCTGGTCAAGGCGGGCTCAGGCCTGCTGACCTTTGGCAACCCAACCTCTGCGGGTGTGCCACCAGAGTTCGTGGCGCACACCATCGTGCTCGACTTCAAC
>DDYO01000019.1 GCA_002348045.1 Anaerolineales bacterium UBA2232 | reverse complement strand
CGGATCACACCGCTGGATACACGATTGCACCAGAGATCCTGGGAGTCAGCGGGAAGGTTGACCCCCTTACGCCAGAAGGCAAGGCTGCTCTCAGCAGAGCCTTTCAGGCAACGACGGCTTTTATCGACAGCACGGGGCACTGCCTGTTCATTGCCTTTGCGATCCTGGACATCGCCAGCGGTTTTGAGGGCATGATGGAGGAGTGCAACGGCCTGCTGGGCACCANNTCAGCCGCGCCTTCCAGGCGACCACGGCGTTCATCGACTCCACCGGCCATTGCCTGTTCATCGCCTTTGCCATCCTGGACATTCCCGAGGGCTTTAACGGGATGGTGGAAGAGTGCAACGGCCTGCTGGGCACCAACTGGACCAGTGCCGATGCTGCCAAGCTGGGCGGCGAAATCCTGAAGAAGGAACGCGCATTCAATGAGGCAGCGGGCATGACAGCATTGGATGATCGTATGCCCGAGTTCATGAAGTATGAGCCTCTACCACCCCACAATCAGGTCTTTGACGTTCCGGACTCGGCCCTCGACTCGGTGTTTGGCGAGCTCTAGGGCAGTCGCGGTGAGCCTCCCGGCGGCGCTGTTGGCCGGGAGGCTCACCGGTCCACCTGGCGATTGATGCCGCAAGTCACCGCTGATTCAGATGGCAGGCTCCAGCTGCCCAAAGGGTTCCTGAACCGCCGAGGCATGGAGCCCGGGGCGCAGTATTGGCTCGGTGAACGGAACGGCGATGTCATCCTGTATCCACGGCGCCGGGATGTTCGCAAGCTATATCTTGAGCCCACCTCGCGCTGCAACCTGCACTGCAGAACCTGCATCCGTAACGTGTGGAGCGACACCGAAGGGGACATGGACCAACCAACCTTTGGGCGGTTGGTCGCTAGTATGGCTGATTTGCCCACTCTGGAGCGGGTGGTGCTAACCGGCTTTGGGGAGCCCCTGGCTCACCCGAACATACTGAGCATGATCGAGTCGCTGCGTGGGCTGGATGTCGCCGTCACCGTTGGGTCGAATGGGATCCTGCTGACCCCCGTCCTGTGTCGCGAGCTGGTGAGGTTGGGAGTGGACCGGCTGGTGGTGTCCGTGGACGGAGTTCGGCCTGAGACCTATGAGAGCGTACGCGGTGCAGCGCTGGCTCAGGTACTGGACAACTTGCGCGTCCTGGGTGAGGTCAAGCGCGAACTGGGATCACTGACCCCGGCATTGGGCATCGAGTTCGTCGCGCTGCGCAGCAATGTAGGCGAACTCTCTTCATTGACGACCCTGGCTGCACGGATCGGAGCAGCCCGGGTGCTGGTAAGCAACGTGCTTCCTTACACGGAGGGGATGAGGCAGGAAGTCCTCTACGGCCACGAGCCGCGGCGCCCGTTTGATGCTGCCGGCTGGCCGGTTCGGGCGGACGCCTGGGTCATGTGGGGCTCACTGGAGCTTCCGCGGATGCACTGGGGTGCAGAAAGGCGTTGCCGTTTCGTGCACGATAGAGCCATGGTCGTGGGCTGGGATGGCGCGGTGTCGCCTTGCTATGCCTTGTCTCACAACTATGAGTACTATGCTATCGATGGGCGTCGCAAGGAGGTGACCCGCTATGAACTGGGCCACCTTCGCGATTCGACCCTGGCAGATATCTGGACGTCCGAGGACTATGTTCGTTTCCGAAGTGAAGTGCGTGGTTTTCACTTTCCATCGTGCCCTGACTGTGACCTTCGGGAGTCATGCGATCTGCGAGAGCGCAACGAGGGTTGTTGGGGCTGGAACCCCTCGTGCGCCGATTGTCTGTGGGCGCAAGACATCGTGCGCTGCCCGTGACCGGAGGAATTCGGCGGATGCAGGTGCAGGTCAAGGTCTTTGCCAGCCTTGCGCAACGCCTGATGGATGTTGGCGCAGGGCAGGCGATGGTGGTGTCCCTTGATACCGACAGCACTGTCGCGGACGTCATCGATCGCATGGGATTCCCGAAATCTGAGGTGAAGGTAGTCTTTGTCAACGGGAGAGCGCGGTCGCCCGACTGGGTTCTGCAAGAGGGCGACCAGGTCGGCATCTTTCCCCCCATCGGAGGCGGATAGGCCAAATGGAGATTGACGTCTGGTTGTACGGTGCACTGGCCCGTTATGGTGGCGAGGCCAATCAGGGCAGTTTTGCTCACCTGGTTCCAACGATGCCGCCCGACTCCACGATGCAGGACCTGCTCGTGCTGCTGGACCTGCCGGCGGAGGAGCGTGGCATCACCTTTGTCAACGGTCAGCTTAGTGCCATGCCCGGATTGCAGCCCGACCTCGGCCACGTACTTCGAGATGGGGATCGGGTTGGCTTCTTTGATCTGCGGAGCATGTGGCCGTTCCAGTACCGACACGGCGCGGCTATGATCCCCGAGATGCGGGAGGCCATGGCCATGGGGCGGGACGGCGGCCTGCACCACGCCTATGGGCCGGCGGACGAGGAGTCCCCAGGATCGCGCTGATGGCAGCGAACGTGGTGTAGCTCAGGTATTGTAGCGCTGTGCGCCAACAGCTCCGATGGTCGGGCTAGGGAGCGTGCCGTACTTCCCATGCAGCCCGAATGCCCGACTGGATGGCGCCTTGGATCCAGGCGTGAGTCAGGGAGGCATGCTCCCCAGCAAAATGGTAGCGTCCTTCTTGCTGGACAATATGCGGGTACAGTCGCGACTGCTGGCCAGGGCTAAAGTCGGCAAAAGCACCGATGCTGTACGAGTTGTTGCCCCAGACTGCTGAGGCCGTTGCCGCAGCAAGCTTCGCCACCTGTGGATGGAGGTGGGCTACCTGCTCAAGCGTTAGCGCGATGCGTTCTGACTGAGGCAACGCCCCCCAGCGCTCAGCGTCCTCTCCCCAGGTGTAGCATGCCAGCAAGACACCCCGTCCTGTTTCCCGTCCGTGCTCAGGATAGTAGATGGTGCGTATGGGAAGGTCGGTCACCGATCGGCCGCCGAATATGCCCTCGTCCTCCTCCCAGAACCGACGCTGGCACTCCACAAAGACCTTGGTGGCGGCATCATAGTGAAGCTCACGGATAGCACGCTGCTTGCCGAGGCTAAAGGGTTGGTCGACATTAACGAACCGCAGAACTGAAAACGGCAGAGTAACGATGGCGCGGTCCGCGCTGATGGAGGCCCGGTCGGTGCCAATACGATATCGTACCGTCACCGTCGACGAATCCTGTTCCAGGGCGATGACCCGGGCGCCGAACCTAATATGGCCCGTCAGCTCAGGCGCAAAGGCCGCGGGCAAGCGGTCCATGCCACCAGGGATTTGCACCAAATCGCTAAAGCAATCACGGGCCTCTTCCAGAAGGACCTCCGCGAATGAGTTGTCGAAAAGCGCCTCCTGATTGAACAGCAGGCCAAAAGCCTCGATTGCCGGTTCCGACCAGCCCTGGTCGGTTAAGAACTGGCGGGTGGATACGCGCTCATAGGGGGCCAAGAGCTGGGTCCATGCATCTTCCGGGGCACCACGGAGGCACTCGATCATGGGACGTATCAGGCGTGACCAGCGCGCAGTGATGTCAGCCTCGCCGGTCCCAGGCCCCAGGAGGCCGGCAAGTCCATTGGCTTCATTGGGCTCCTCTTCGCGGCGCGTGGTGCGTTCGAAGAAGTGGTAGAAGGCGCGGGGATGATCGGTTACGAACGGCTGCGTGGGTAGCCCGAAGCGATGGATGTACGCCATCGTCAGCCGGTGACCGAGCGGAATACGCATGGCTCCGGCCTCACCGTACAGGCCCTCAGTAA
Organism: Anaerolineales bacterium UBA2232; assembly: GCA_002348045.1. Next base: position 1,852 of record DDYO01000019.1, on the reverse strand, counting down.
AAGGGGCGCGTAGCGTTCGCACCCTTCCGCCCAGGCGCTGGCTGGCCTCGAGGACTGTGACGTCGTGCCCTGCCCGTATCAGCTCCAGTGCAGCGACAAGGCCCGCCATGCCCGCACCTATCACGATGGCCTTCTGGGCGGGCGCCTGGCTATGGGGCAGCCCACTCCGGGCAACCTGAAGACACTGGTCGAAGGTTGGTGTATCCATCATGACTGCCTGAAACCCTGCTCCTGACATAACGTTGGCTACCGACACATTGCGGAGCCACCGTGCCCGTCCAGTGTAACGGTACCGAGGTGCAGCAAAGCGACGATCATTGCCGGCCGATCGGTTGATTCCGGCACCCGGACTGGCTTGTTCGTGGCAGCAGCTACCGGTTCCGGTTGCCGACGGAGTCAACCAGGTCCTGCAGCATGCGGCCATAGGCAGGCGGCGGATGGACCGCGTTCAGGGCTAACCGCGCCGCAGCTTGGAACTGGTCAACTCTGCCCTCCACGTACTTCCTTGCCCCAGCGTTCGCAAGAAGGGCAAGTGCCTTGGGCAGTTCAGCGACTCCGAGTGCCGCTCCGCGATAGAGCTCTGCGAAGCCAGCGGCCGTATCACGGTGCTGGAGTGCATGGATCACCGGAAGGGTCATCTTTCGATCGCAGAGATCGCTCGCCGCTGACTTGCCGGTCACCTGAGGGTCACCCCATATCCCCAGGACGTCATCCACCATCTGAAAAGCCAAACCCAGACTCCATCCGAACTGACGGAAGTGAGTGGAGTGGTCCGGCGACCCTGCCAAGTAGGCGCCGAGTTGGGTGCTGGCGGCAAAGAGGGCTGCCGTCTTGCCGCCAATCATGCGCATGTACTGGTGCTCCGTGACACCGAGGTCTCCTTCAAAGGCCATGTCCAGGTACTGACCCTCGCATAGCTGGGACAAGGTGTCATCGAGCAGGCCATACACTTCCACCACGACCTGGGGTCCGTACCCCTGATCCTGCAGGCCAGCAACCGAGCGATGGGCGAGGACGTGCATGGCATCCCCAGTGTTGATGCCTTGGGCAAGGCCCCACAGCTTCCATACGGTCGAGCGCCCGCGGCGTGTCTCGCTGTTGTCTTCGATATCATCATGCAGAAGGGAGAAGTTGTGTACCAGTTCCAGCGCGGCGGCTGCCGGCACAGCTCGGCGCCACTCGCCTCCAGCGGCCAAGCAGCAGAGCAGGCACAGTAAGGGTCGAGTACGCTTGCCAGGATTCGCCTGCACAGGAGAGAGGGAGGCATCCAGCCAGCCCAGATGGTAACCCATCATGTTGTACAGCGGGGCAAGAGTGTCATCCATGCTTTGGATGCGGTCGTGCAGTTCCTGCTCAACCGCTGCGAGGAGCTCCGAGGCGTGGACGGTCATTCGCCAACTCCTGGGTACTGCTCGTCTTGCACAACTCTGACGGTCCTCAGCGCTTGTACGCAGTCTACCCCTGCTGCGAAAGTGGCAATCCTCAGTCCTTCAATCAGTCTGGTCAGCTCCTCGTGAACGGCCTGTCGCGATCGCAGGGCAGGGGCTACCAGGGGAAGCGCCAGTCCCACCACGTCGGCTCCCAGGGCCAAGGCGATGGCGGCTGCCGGACCGCTGTGAATGCCACCGCTCGCAATCAAAGGAGTGCTCGGCAACGCGCGGCGGACCTCGCGGATGGCCTGGGCGGTGGGGATACCCCAGCCGGCAAAATCCCCTGCAATGCGGCGCTGGACTTCACCCGGCGAGCGGTGGCGTTCGACATCACTCCATGAGGTTCCACCAGCTCCTGCCAAGTCCAACACGCGGACCCCTGCCGAAACCAGTCGAACGGCCACGTTGGCCGAAAGCCCCGA
>DDYO01000239.1 GCA_002348045.1 Anaerolineales bacterium UBA2232 | reverse complement strand
AATTCGAGCGAGCCCCACGGCCGGTGGTGATGGGTCCCAGCGTGTGGCAACAACCCTATACGCCCTGGATCATCATCAGTGATCGCTATCGGCCTGTCAGCGCCGGGCCGCAACCAAAGATGGTGAGTGATGGAGAGCCACCCACTCTGGTGCGCGCTGCCGAGCAAGCCGTGACCCCAATTGAGAGCTTGGCGCGGGACATCAGCAAGGGGATTGAGAGCAAAGCGGCTGCGGTGGCTGCCAGCTTGGAGGCCGGCGTGTCACGACTGACGGGCCAGGAAGCCGCCGATGCCCCAGGATACGATGCCTGCCACAGCGCGTGTCACAGCGCGTGTCACAGCGCCTGTGTGCACGATGCCTGCCACAGCGCGTGTGTGCACGATGCCTGCCACAGCGCGTGTCACAGCGCGTGCGTCTGTCACAGTGCGTGCCACAGTGCGTGCCACAGCGCCTGTGTGGGCCGCTTCTAAAGTGTCGACATCCTCATGACTAATTCTGACCTGCAGTCCTTCGCCGCATCACTGGTAGTGGGGACCCGGGACTATATTTACATCCGGCCCGAGGACGGCCTCTTCATCCTGCGGCCCAATCGCGTGCACCACCTGAATCCCACTGCTGTAGCCATGCTGACAAGGCTATACGGCAGCGATGGTACTCCCGACGTGGACGCAGTGGTGAACGAAGTGGCGACTCAGTACAGTGTGGAACCTCAGCGCGTGCGTGAAGACATGGAAAAGCTCCTGGTGACCGTCAGCGCCCTCTTACAGGACAATGTCTGCGGCGCCCCGCTAGTTCGCCAGACTGCTTTCGGCACGCACAAGCGCGACCTGCCCGTGCTCTCGGAGATCGCGCTGACCTACCGATGCCAAAACCGCTGCGTCTTCTGCTATGCTGAGTCACCCAACCGCGGTGTTGAGGCCAAAGAAATGAGCACGGAACAGGTCAAAGCCATCATTGACCGCATTTTTGACGAAGCCCGCTGCCCCACGGTCTCCTTCACTGGCGGCGAGCCGACCTTGCGCAAGGACCTGCCCGCCCTGATTGCCTACGCCAAGGGCAAGGGAATGCGCGTGAACCTGATCACCAACGGCCTGCGTTGCTCAGAGGACGGCTACGTTGACACCCTCCGGAGCGCTGGGCTGGACTCGGCGCAGGTGAGCCTGGAGGGACCAACGGCCGCCATTCACGACGCCGTCGTACAACACAAAGGCGCTTTTGTCCTCACCACCCGCGCCGTACACGTGTTGCGAGCGGCCGGGATCCATACCCACACCAACACCACCATCTGCGGGAGCAACCGCGCGCATCTCCTTGACCTGGTAGACTATATCGCTGACGAGCTCAAGTCCGAGTATTTCTCCATGAACGTCATCATCAGCACGGGCACCGCCCTTAGCCACACACAGGAGGACGTCACCTACACTGAGATCGGACCCGTTATCGAGCAGGTCCAACAGCGCGCCAGGGACCGGGAAACCAAGCTGGTCTGGTATTCGCCTGTTCCTTACTGCCTGTTCAATCCGATCACCCATGATCTGGGAAGCAAGTCCTGCGCGTGCGCCGATGGCTTGTTATCCGTCGCTCCGGACGGTGAATTGCTGCCGTGTTCTAGCTTTGAGCGAGGTCTGGGCAACCTGCTCAGCCACACGTTTCAGGAGCTTTGGTACACTGCCGAGGCCCGCTATTGGCGTTCGAAGCAGTTTCTCCCGCCAGCATGCCGCAACTGTGAGATGAAACATATCTGCAGCGGAGCTTGTCCTCTGTACTGGGACTCCCACGGGGGGTTTGACGAGATTACTCGAGAGGCTGGCCCGAAACATCTGGCTCAGACGCTGCTGTGGAAAACCAAGCGTAGTCTATGGGGCAAGGCCTGCGGCGTAGGCCTCTCTGGACAAGGAAACTCATAGCAGTTGGCTTCACACCCTTGAGACCGCTGGACAAGGGACTGCAAGCAAAGGAGCGCCAATGGTCGCCCAAATGACGCTGGCCGAATTCTACAACTATACTCGCGACAATCGCAAGCGGATTGCCGACGTGTATCGCGAGATCGAAGAAATCCAGTCCCAGTTCAACGATCTCCACTCCCAGCAGATGAAAGAACGCCAGAAACTGCTCTCTTCCCACTCTGAGGCCCTGCTTGACCCAGAAGCGGATGTGCCGCCCGCCCTATCTGAGCTTCTGGCAGAGGCTGAGCAGACCGAGCGTCAAACCCTGACCGAGCAGATCCAGAAATTGGAGAAAGAGATCGCCGAAAAACGCGGCCAAGCCGATGGCATCATCGCACAGGCACAACAACAGGTGGCCCACCTTCGCGAGCAGAACCCCATCCTGGACCAGCAAGAAGAGCAGCTCAAACTCCGTCAGTCTCGGCTGCGGGAAGAGATTGCGCAGCTCGATGCTCAGATAAGGGACCAGGGAGGCCTGCCCCTCCGGTGGCTACTAAACGCGGGTAAGCGGAACAAACTGCGCAAGCAGCAGGCGCAGTTGACGGCCAACTTGCAGCTTGTCACCTCAGGCATCCACCGCGTCCGAGAAAAGTGGCAGACCGAAAAGAAGGCCTTGCAGGATCGGCAGACAGAGCTCCAAGGCAACTGGGATGCCATCAGCACCGAGACCGCGCAGTTGCAAGCCAGGCTGGACTACCTGCTTGCCAACTTTGACCAGGAGGCCAAACGCAACGCTGCCCAGAGCTTGCTGCGAGGTCTTCAGGAGGTGCCTCCCATCGAGGAGCCATGGAAGCAGCGGCTCGAGACCCTTGTCGAACTCAATCGCAGACGTCGCGACTATGAGATGGGCCTGACGGCAGTAGCGGAGCTCTTGGGCGTACTCAAAGGTGTCGGTGAGGGGATGGATCGCTTCCAGCGCAGTATGGCAACGGTGTACGAAGAGCAACGCCGCTACAGACTGCCCTCCATCAACTTGCAGCTTTCCGACGCCGTTACCTCGTTCCATGAGTCTTGGCCTGCCTTTCAGGCCAAGGTCAAGGACGAGCGCTACATGGGAGCCCACCCCATCGAGTTTCATCAGCGCGTGCAGGAGGTCGTCCGCGATCGGCTCCATGAGGCGGCAATCCAACGCATGTTCGAAGACATGGGCAACGCTTTGAACCGGGCAACCAAAGCCTGGAAATAGACTCCGTCCGAGGAGGACGATCATGAACAAGAGATGGGCCACGTTGGCTGTCATTGCAGCAGTTCCTACGCTAACCCTGGGCATCATTTTTCTCATCGCCACCGTGAACAATCCCAGTCGCATCCTCGTGGCGATGGCTCTGTTGGCGTTGGGGTATGTGATGATCAATTCGGGTCTTCTGACCCTGCGCCGTCTGGCCCAGGTCAGCCCTGAGGCGCTAGCCACAGGCATCGTGGAGCTGGCCAAGCGCCTGGGTGGTGAGGTGACCGTTGCTCAGGTGCAGGCCGAGTTCAAGATTTCTACCAAGAAAGCCATCGCAGCCTTGGAGGAAGCCGTGGGCAAGGGCCAGTGCCAACGCGAGCGACGAGACTACTACGACGTCTATGTTTTCAAGAGCGTCATGCCGGCCAAAGCCGTCAAGCGCTGCAGCTATTGTGGTAGCGAGTTTGCCATCAAGAGCGCAGTCCGCGATTGTCCAAACTGCGGCGCCTCCCTGGAGATCGTCAAGGAATAGCCGGTATTTTGCGCAGAGCACTGCTGCTGACCCTGGTATGTTGTTGTGCCGGCTTATTGGCCTTGATCCTGTTATCCAATCTGCTGGTTCCTCCACACCACAGGCCTTGGGTTCGAGTCGCTGAGATACCGGATGCCGACGCCACAGCGCATGGCGCCGAGACCCTCAAACGGCTGGATAACGCCAGTGTTCCGCCTCTCGATCCCTACGACCTGGCGCGCCGACTGCTGCATCAGTCAGACACAGCGCCGGTCGGCGTTGTGCCTGCGGCCGAATCCTACCGGCTTGGCGACCGGCGCTCCTTCTGGATACTTGACCTCGATCGCGCTGTGAGTCGCGAAATCAGCGCCACTTTGCGCTACATCAGTCCTGAACCTGGCTCTGCCAGCCTTTCCCGTGGGCAGGTATTGATGTGGGTTCAGGATGGGCTGAGCGTTGACCAGGATGGACTCGAACTCTCAGCGAACGTCTTTGAGGAGCGCCTGTATCCCACGGTCCGGCACCACTTTGGGCCTGAGTGGTCACCTGGCATAGACGGCGACGTGCGGTTGACCATCCTCAATGCCCATTTCTCCGGAGCCGCCGGCTACTTTTCCAGCACCGATGAGTTCCCAAGAGCCATCAGCGGCTCCAGCAACGAGCGCGAGATGTTCTACATTAACCCCGAATATCTCGTGCCCGGCACCCCGGCATACGACGCCACGCTGGCACACGAGTTCCAGCACATGGTCCACTGGTTTGCAGATAGCAATGAAGATCCATGGGTCAACGAGGGGGCAGCGGAGCTGGCGGTACATCTGTGCGGCTATCCGGTAGATGGCGTGATTTCTGCCTTTGCCCGGCAGCCAGACACGCAGTTGACCACTTGGGACGAGGCCGGCTCACCCCAGCACTACGGCGCGTCGCTCCTGTTCATGGCCTACTTTGCCCAGCGTTTTGGCCCCGATCTCACCCGGCAAGTGGTGGCCGAACCCGCCAATGGCATGGCCGGATTTACCGCTGTGATGCGACGAAATGGCATATCCCTCACGTTCGAAGACCTGTTCGCGGATTGGATACTCGCAAACTACTTGGACGGCATGCAACATATCGCGGTTGGGGACGCCTACAGCTATCAGTCCCTCGACGTTGGCGTTCAGGCTGAGCGCATCCTGTCAGCGTTCCCTGGACAATGGTCAGGAACGGTGCACCAGTTCGCCGCTGACTACATTGAGCTGGAGGCGGACCAGGATCTCTGGCTGGAATTCGAAGGAAATGCGACCGTTCGCGTCATCCCAAACGAGGCCTACAGCGGGGACTACCAGTGGTGGTCCAACCGCGGGGACAACAGCGACATGACCCTGACCCGGACATTTGACCTGGGCGGGGTTTCCCGGGCTACCCTGAAGGCCTGGCTTTGGTATGAGATCGAGAAGGGTTGGGACTATGCCTACGTTCAGGTCTCGACCGACGCCGGGCAGACATGGAAGGTTCTCTCCGGACAACACACGGCATCCGATGACCCGAACGGAAGCGGTTACGGACCGGGCTATACGGGGTCCTCCAGCCAGGCGCCTGGCTCCGCCGATGGCTGGTTCGAGGAGTCCTTTGACCTATCGCCGTTTGCGGGCCAGCAGATACAGGTCCGCTTCGAGTACCTGACCGACGACTCTGTCCACGGAGATGGGTTTGCCGTGGATGACATCCGCATTCCAGAGCTCAACTACTCACACGATGGTGAGAGGGGCGACGATGGGTGGACCGCCCAGGGCTTTGTGCGCCACGACAACATCCTACCCCAACGTTACGTCGTTCTGCTGGCGCCCCTGTGTGAGCCGTTTCAGGTGCAGAAGGTGGAGCTCGATGCACTGAACCGGGGAGCGACAGTGGTACACAGGGCCAGTCCTACCTGCACGCGCATCCTGATGATCGTCGCAGCCACCACCCCTTACACCAATCAAGAGGCCCCCTACCGCTACCGCATCACGCCCATCCAGAGCGCAATGACGATACCGCACGCACTTCCTGGCCTCAGGATTGCCCTCGATCCCGATGCCTAGTAATCGCCGCGTTCCACCCGTGCCAGAAGCGACGCCACTTTGGCGGGCAAGAGCTCGGGGATATCCAGGTGGTACGGACAGCGCGAAGCGCAGTCCCCACAGTGAATACACGATTCCACCTTGGGAATAGCCTCGCGGAACTGCTTGTCCAGCCGCTCCGGCCAGCCCATGCGCTTCATGAACCCCTTCTCCGCCCGGAGCACGAATGAAATGGGAATCCCCTGGGGGCAGGGCTGGCAGTAGTCGCAGCCACGGCAATAGTCCGTTCCCAAGTCGCGTTTGTCCTGGCCAATCAACTTCCACTCGGCGGGCGTCAGCTCGTATGACCCCCCCGCCAAGGCCACGTTCTCTTCCACCTCGGCGATGCTCATCATGCCCGGAATCACCACATCGGAATAGCGATCGCCCAGGGTCCACTTGAGAGCGGTCTGAGCGTCGCTGAAGATGCCCCCTGCAAAGGGTTTCATGATCACCGTGCCGATGTTCAGTTCACGGCACAGGGGAAGAGCTTCTTGAGCTGGGACCAGAGCCATATAGTTGTAGGGTACCATTACCGTGTCGAACGCGTCGCACTCTTGAAGGATCTTGGCCAACAACGATGGGGCGTGGCTAGTAATTCCCAGGAAGCGGGCCTTGCCCTGCTCCTTCGCGGCCCTGAGCGCCTCCAGTGCTCCACCAGGTCCACTGACTTTGGCCCACGTCTCCTCGGAGGCGACGTTGTGCAACTGGTAGATGTCCACATAGTCCGACTGCAGGTTCCCAAGGCTGGTCTCCAGCTCGACCATGACCTCTTGCCTGGTCCGCCGACCCGACTTGGTGGCGATGACCACTCGATCGCGTACACCTGCCAGGGCCTTGCCAATGCGCTCCTCGCTGGTAGTGTAGTTGCGAGCTGTATCATAAAAGTTGATCCCCATCTCATAGCAGCGGCGGACCACCTTCACAGCGTCCTCTTCGCTGACACGCTGGATGGGAATACCCCCAAAGCCCAGGTTCATGACGTGCAGGCCTGTGCGGCCCAGTGTTCTCTGCTCCAACTCCATGCTCCTTTCTCCTGTGCGGCTGAAACTCGCCGTTCTTACCTTTTGCAGTGACAGGGGGTCAGCCGGCACCGCCGCTGCCGCCGCCACCACCGCCACCGCCCCCACCGCCACCGCCCCCACCGCCGCTCCACCCGCCCCCGGAGCTGCTGGGTGAGCTCGAAAGGGTGCTGGAAGCCGAATTCAGCAGGCTGAAAAGGCCGTCGCTCATCCCCTGCAGCGATCCCATCATGCTGTCGCTTGCGCCTTGCAGGGTTGGCAGGCTGCCCCCCTCAGAACCCACGGGGGTATAGGTCCCTCCGCCTGACGGCGAGCCACGCGACACGATCACCGGCCGATAGGGATGGTACCAGATGGGCACAGGCGTCTCTACCCGTGCAAACCTGGACACCCATTCCCGCTCCATGCCGAACGCAATGGCGTAGGGCAGGTAACGGTCAAAGATGTCCCGGGACTCTTGGAGGTTGGTGTACTTTTCAATGCCCTTCAGATAACGCTCAAAGGCACGCCACTGGGCAGCGGCCAAAGCGCCTGCTTTGGTCTTCTTGGGCATTACCGCGCCCGCGATGATCACCGCCCCACCTACCAGCAGGAGCCCAAGGCCAGGACAGACCCCCGTGTCGGCGTAGGTACTCAGTAACACCCCGCCCAGAATGGTCCCCACCACTGAAGCGACCAGGATAATGACACCCAGGACCACATACATTGTTCGCACTGCCTGAGGGCTCCGCCCGAAGAAACCCTCCTTCACCACGTCCTTGTACATGCTGGACTGGATATCGGGAACCGCGGTGTAGAACTTTTCCTTGAGATCCGATAGGCGGACTTTCTGCCGGCTGCGGAACAACCTGCGCAGCAGGGTGGTTTCGTAAGACCGGAGCTTAACGTTAGAGCTCTGGAGCTCAAAGACAAAGTCGCGGCGTGTTCCAATTCCCAGAAACCCGCGCTCCTGCTCCTCAGTGATGTGAATCACCTGCCGACGGCCCAGGTCCACCAGGGTGGCAATGATATCGCGCATGTCCGCCTTTTCGTCCAGCAGCGTGCCCACCAAGCCAGGAGGCAGGTCCGAGGGCGGTTCGGCCAAATAGTCTGCCACCACTCCAACTGGCACGTCTCGCCCTTTGGTGTACCAGATCCAGAACACGCCCAGAAGGCCAACGATCGGGATGAACAAGCCCGCGGCGCCCAACGCCAGGTTCACCAGGCCCCGGTAGCGCTCGTTGTAATCTGTTAGTTGGTCCTCACGCGCCTGCCAGGATGGGACTCGCCCTTCTACGATCCCATGGGGAAACTGAACGCGGACTTCGAGCTCTGCCTGCGGGCGCAGGTTCAACGCTGAGAACACGACCCTGCTGTCGCCCTGGATCTGGTACGTCGCCGCGGCGCCATACGAAGCGACCTTCAATTGGTCGCCACTTACGCCCACAGGCAAGCGTACCGTCACTGTCGACGACTCGATGGGAAAAGACCGGTCCGCAAAGATGGCTTTCCACCAGAGCTGGTCGCCGCCCTCATAGATTCGCAGGGCGCCCTTCGCCGTGTACGAGATGACAAAGGTTCGACTGGCATTGCTGGTGTAGGGAAAGTACCAGGTGATGCGGAACTCGCCCTGTTCCCGCGAGGTGTAGTACGCTCCTGGCGTCTCACGGCCGTAGCGGTACTCCTGGCTTCCTTCCCGTACGCTGACGTCCGAAATGCCCTCCAGGCGATCCATAGCAATGCCGCGATAGGCAAACTGAAAAGTTCCGCGGGTGAACACATACGTGTGGGTTTCAACTATGCGGAGATCGGCGTTGGGCAGAACCGTGATGTCAACGTCGAGGGAATCCCAGTAATACTGCTTGTCCTGTGCCTGCACTGGCGTGCAGGCAAGAATCAGGATCAGGCTGACCAAGAGCCAGGCAAGCCACCGTCGCTTCATACCAATGCTCCTTCCTTACCGCCCCGATGCGCGCCGGGCTCCCTTCAGGGGCCTCTCGGTTCAGCCCAAAGCAGACCGAGCCTTGGCCTCGGCGCGCTCCTTGAACCTCACCACATCGATGATCATGCGCCCATGGCGCCCTTCGCCGATCTTTTCCACATCGTCGAAGGCTTCAACTCGGAACAGGAGCTTGCGACCATCCACCTGCAACAATTCGGCCCGGGCCCGCACCGTCATGCCCAGGGGCGTCGCGGCTAGATGATGAACATCCACATCCACACCAACGGTGTGGTAGCCATCCGGCAACAAAGGGTCCACCGCCTTTACGGCGGCTCTCTCCATCAGGCGAATCATCTCTGGTGTGGCAAAGACTGACACTTGGCCACTTCCCAGGTGCCTGGCTGTCTTGTCCAGCTCGACCCTGACCGCGTCCTCTCCTACAAGCCCCGGCACCACCCGATCGAACATCGGCCCTCCCGTGGCAAGTCTGATCAAACCTACGCCGAACAAACGTGCCGGATCCTGATGGCCTCATCAGCACCCGGCACGAAAGACAACCGATCAACTAGGCCAGCAGTGCCGCCAGCTCCGCGCCTTCCAGCGTCTCGCGCTCGATCAGGCGCTTGGCCAATTCCTCCAGCTGGTTCCGATTGTCTTTGAGGATTTTGGTCGCCCGCTCATAGGCCCCATCGATAATGCGCTTGACCTCGCCGTCAATCTGCCGCGCCACATCTTCGCTATAGTCGCGCTGCTCCGAGATTTCGCGCCCAAGGAAAACCAATTCTTCCTTCTGGCCAAAGGTGCGCGGCCCCATGGCATCGCTCATCCCATATTGGGTCACCATCTTGCGCGCGATCTTGGTGGCCCGCTCCAGATCGTTGCCGGCGCCAGTGGTGACCTCACCAAAGACCAATTGCTCCGACGCCCTGCCGGCCAACAGGCCGCTGATCTCCGCCTCAAACTTGCTCTTGGCCTGCAAGTACCGATCATCTTCGGGCAGATTCATGGTATAGCCCAGCGCCATACCCCGGGAAACGATGGACACCTTCTGCACCGGATCCGACTTGGGCATCTTGGCCATGACCAGGGCATGTCCAGCCTCGTGATGGGCAATGATGTTCTTTTCTTCATCAGTAATCAGGCGGCTTCGGCGCTCTGGCCCTGCGACGACCCTTTCCACCGCTTCCTGCATCTCCGACATACCGATCGCCGTCTTGTTCCGGCGTGCGGCGAGAATAGCTGCCTCGTTGACCAAGTTTTCGATGTCAGCGCCAGAAAACCCTGGCGTTTGGCGAGCCAGACTCATCAGATCCATATCCTCCGCCAGGGGCTTGTTTCGAGTGTGGACTTCCAATATGGCTTTGCGGCCGTTCATATCAGGCCGGTCCAGCACCACGCGCCGGTCGAACCTGCCTGGCCGCAGCAAAGCCGGGTCCAGAATGTCCGGGCGGTTGGTAGCCGCGACGACGATGACCTTGGTGTCGGTGTCAAAACCGTCCATCTCCACCAGGATCTGGTTCAGGGTCTGCTCCCGCTCATCGTGGCTCCCGCCCAGGCCTGCGCCACGATGCCGTCCCACGGCATCGATCTCATCCACAAACACGATGCAGGGACTGTTGCGCTTGGCCTGATCGAACAAATCGCGGACGCGGCTCGCGCCGACTCCAACGAACATTTCCACGAACTCTGAGCCGCTGATGCTAAAGAACGGCACGCCCGCCTCTCCAGCAACGGCTCTAGCCATCAAGGTCTTGCCTGTACCAGGTGCGCCAACCAGAAGAACGCCCTTGGGAATGCGAGCTCCCAGGCTGGTGAATTTGGCCGGTTCGCGCAGGAACTCTACCACCTCAGCCAGCTCTTGCTTGGCCTCCTCAACGCCTGCCACATCGCTAAAGGTCACCGTCGGCTTGTCACTGCTGAACAGCCGCGCCCGGCTCTTGCCGAACGACATTGCCTGGTTGTTGCCGCTCTGCGCCTGCCGCAACATCAGGAACATGATCAGTCCGAAGAAGAGCAGCGGCAGGACCCCCGCCAGCAGGTTGATGATATCGCCCCACTGGCTGGGGGGTTCCAGGATGATCTCGGGCACCGCTGCCAACTCGGCAGGGGTTACGCCAAGGTCGCTGAGCACTGCGGTCAGGCCAACGCCTGGCTCCTTGCGCGACAGGACCTTGGTTGCCGGTTGGCCTTCCTGTAAGAACACCGTCAGGTCGTCACCCGAAATCACGATCTTGGTGACCACGCCCTCGCGCACAGCAGCCGCCACTTGGTTAATAGCCACCGTCGGCAACGTCTCCGCCGGCACCACAAAATTGTAGTAGATCAACGCCCCGACGGCGACGATGATCAGCAGGTAAACCAGAGCATTTCTAGACCAACTCGATCCCACTTGTTCCTCCAAAATACTGAAAGGGACAGTCGTCCCTGCAGCGGTTCCATGGACCATATACAGCCTGAGCGGCACATTATAGCTCAAGATCGCGCCAAGGAAAAAAAGGCCGCGCGCCGCGCAACGCAAAAGAGCCGCCATTCGGCAGCCCCTGCATCGTATCGTGTCTGTTAGCGCCACTCCGAGATGGGCCCACCTGGATTCGAACCAGGGACTACCCGGTTATGAGCCGGGGGCTCTAACCGCTGAGCTATGGGCCCCATTGTGAGCGGTGGGCAAGGCAAAGGTCTTTGCCACTGCCGCCAGTGGCCACGCCAATCCACCGGTTAAGGTACCGGGGTCATTCTAACCCATAAACCGCTTTGGCGCAAACGGCCACGAACCAGGCCTGGCTGCCCCACACTTTGGCATCCCTGGCACCGGCATGGCACGCTCCGAGCAGTGAAGGTGCTGTGCCAACACATGGTAT
>DDYO01000093.1 GCA_002348045.1 Anaerolineales bacterium UBA2232 | reverse complement strand
AGCCGATGACAGACTCACCACCTTGAAGGTAGGAAATCAAGTCGTCAATAGCTAGACCGATAGCAATGAAGGCGGTCAGGATTGGGAAAGCCCACACCAGGAGCACGCCGAACGCCACGCCGAGGGCGATGAGTACAGGTTTGATCGAATCAAAGTTATCGATCATAAAGCGCGTGACTTCAGCAATTCTGGTACCAAGAGCCCAAAGTACACCGGAAAACCAAACAAGTGTCTTGCTGGCGCTTTGAGCCCACTCGTCAAGTTTCCCTTCTTTGTCCAGGCGCTTGATGGTTAAGAGCAGTCGCGTAAGATAAGTGCTAACCACTCCGAAAAACCCAGCATCCCCGATCCGACGTTTGAAGTTGGTCCACGAGTCACCGAGGTTGGACATCATGCCGTTCCAGGTACGGGACTGACGGTCCATCGCACCTGAGAAACGGTTTCCCATGGTATCCAGCAGGTACTTGCTGATTTCATCGGAGGAGTTTTTGACGGTCTTGGTGAGCTTCTTTCCGTTTTCGGTCCAACTGAAGGTGACGTTGTCTCCCTCTTTCTTGGACTTTATTCCAAACTCCTTCAGACGCTCAAACTCTCCCGTCTGGGCGTCGGCAAACGCTTCAATTGCTTGGTTTAGGCCCTTACCCATAGCGGACGCGGTGTCGCCCAGCGTTTTTAGAGCATCGTTCGCTACGGGATCAATACCGTAGGCTTTGAGCTTAATGAACGCATCCGTGACTTGGGCAACATCATATGGAGTGGTTTCAGCAAATCCACTGATCCAGTCCAGTGACTTGCTGGCTTGTTCGCTGCTCCCTTCGATGGTTTCAAGGGTGGCCTGGTAGCCTTCGAATTCAGCAGAGGTAGAAATGACAGACTTGCCCAGAACAGCCATACCGGCTGCAGCGGCTGCGGTGGCGATCCGCATACCCACACCGATGGCGTTGCCCACCCTCTCAGCCGTCTGCTCCATGCGCTTGAGGGAACCCTCATAGCGCCGGGCCACGTCTTCACCGGTGATGTCGTAACCCAGGAGGGCGATGAGCTCGTCAGCGACTGCCATTTGATTTGCGGGCCTCTCTCACCTTCTCTGACTCAGCTGCCTTGAGGTCAAGCGCCTCATGGGCATCGAGTACATCAGCGAGGGTGACCCATTCTCTAAGGTCGCGCTGCGTATAAAGTGGAGGTTCAGCCAGGATTGGCCTCCACAGGAAAAAATTGAGGTTCGGCGCGATCCGTCGAACCTCTCCTGGCGTCAGGAGCCCAGGACCCTCTTGATGCCGCCGTTGCCCAGGGCTCCTGCGAAAAAATCCCCAAGTACCTCCTGAAGAATAAACGTCACCAGGGGGAAGAGGTCGCGTTTGTTCTGGGTGAAGTCCTGGTCGATATCTGCGGTTTCCCATGCGCCGCTCGGAGTGGAGAGCTGGGACATGGATACCACATCCGAGAGCAGCCGCGCCACGCCGTCCGGGTCCGCCTTGGCAAAGATATCAGCCAGAGCCGCCACAGCGGCGGCATCGGACGCGGCTTTGGCGTCTGGGTCAGTTTTTCCCTTCTCTCCCAGCCCAGCGAGGATGACCGGGAGGCGGTCAACCCCGCCCCCGATAATCTTCAGCAAGCGTACCTGCAGTTTGATGGCGTCAGTCGCGAGGACATGCCCAACGCGGAACAAACGACCGCCAATCTTTTTCTCAGCCATTTAGGTCTCCTTTTCTCAGCTTTCGTTCGGGATGTTGGGCGTCCAGTTACCGGACACGAGCACCCATTCGCGCACAGTGGCATTGGTACCCATGGTGAGGTCGGCAGCCTTCTGGACGAAACAGTCGGTACCGTTGCCCCCCTCGTTGCTGCCGCTGTCGATGAAGTCGAACGGAAAGCCCCGGAGGATGCCTGCCCGCTGGGCCTGCCACTTCTGGATCAGCTGACGGTGGGTGGACGAATTGGGTTTCAGCCGGATCGTAATGGTAGCAGACTTGTCTGCCGACTGGCTGAACAGCGAGGTTCCGTCAGCCCCGATGAGCATCGTACCGACGTCCGCGCCGGGAGTAGCCTGAATGGGGTTGTCCCCGTCCATAAGCCCAACCACACGGCGACCGTCCAAGGTCGCCGTGACATTGAGCATCGAGTAAGCAATGGCCATTGATCAAGCTCCTCAGAACGTCATGGTGTAATTGATGGTGGTGTAGTGAACCGCACCGGCGTACCGGAAATTGACCTCAATGGCCGGGGCGATGCGGGCCTTGCGCTGGCTTTCCGGCACGTCAAAAATAGACGGGACCGTGACCGTAAAGGCGGGTTCGTACTCGCCCGTCTGAGGGTTCTGGTCGGTAGCGACGATACCCGCCCGCACCCCCAGCGCCATGATACTGCGCGGAATAGAGGCCAGCTGCTGCATACCCTGGTCAGTATAGGGGATGCGCGCATTGTTGAGATACATTGCCAGAGCTTCTTCCTCAGTCCGGGCAATGATCCAGTCGGTGGCGTGGATTTCGTCCACAAATACGTTCTGGGTGAGTACCGAGCCTTCAACCAGGAAGTTCTGGTCACCGATGTCGATGAGGGTATTGGCACAGTGACCTGCGCTCTCGCTCTGGCCGGTACCCTCCACAAATCCAGTAATGGCGGTCACCGCTGCAGAGCCGATATTCACTGCGTTGATACCGGGTGCTTTTTTGAACTTCAGCGTGTAGGCGCTGTTGGCATCGTCAAAGACGCGGGTGGACATGTAGGCGGCCATGGACGATGCCAGGTACTCGGATGCGTCGCTGTGATAAAACACAGCCGTCCGCTCCACAGTACCCTTATGCCGGGCTGCGATATTGGTATCGTCTTCCGGGTCCAGCATGGAGGTATCGTTGCTGTCCAGCATGGCGATTTTCGGCTGGGCCTCGGTCCACTCGACCAGACCGTCCAGATAGGGCTGGTCCCGCAGCGCGGCGTCGATGGTGAGCATATACCAGGCCTGGTCATAGTCCAGGATGGCGTCCAGAGAGGCGAGGAAGTTTGCCTTCTTGGCTGCGTCATCACTGCCGGTGGGCGTGGCCGCATACCCGACCTTCAGGCGCGCCGGGCGCGGGTCCTGCGAAAACGCAGTGAGGGCAGCAGTATACACCGAGGTGTTGGATGGATAGTCGGCTTTCACCTCGGCTAATGACGCATAAAGCTTGGTGCGCTTGGTCGCGTCCACCTGACCGGTCACCGCCGTGTGGGTCAGGATCAACTGAGTCCCAAACCCGCGCCGCGTCGGAAAATTATCAGCGCGGGAAAGATTGACTTTTACAACGCGGCTGTAAGGAATGGTCGCCATATCAGGCCCTCTCTCCGGTATAAGTGAACTCGCGCTCTTCAATCACGTCGATGATAAATCCATCGCTTGACTTTCCGCGCACGACGATATTCACCTGGGTTCTGGGCTCCCACTTCTCGCCCACAAGCTCAGGGATGCTGTTTGCTGCTCCAACCTCGTGAATTACAAGGTCGGGACGTAGTGGCTCCTGGACTTGGGACAAGTGAACCGCCGACTGGAGGCGGCGCACCAGGGTCTCTCCCGAGGCGCCATATAGAAAAAACAAGAAGACCCACTCGATCTCGATCTCAGGAGTGGCAACAACGTCACCGCTTACGTTCGCGTAGTGGGTGGCGTCTTCGTGGTCGTGAAGGTTACGCCAATTGGCAAGGTCAACAACACCATAAGGCGCAGCCGGCCGGTCAGCCTGCTGTCGGTCCTTGATAACTCGGACGCCCAGAAGGGCGCCCAGCCACTCAACCAATCTGCCGTGAACCTCGCTGTTGTTCAACTCTGTACCCTCTTCATGGCAAACTTGGTGAATCCATCAGCCGGACGTGGCCAAACATGGACAACCCGGTACGTTTCACCACCATAAACGACTTCCCACTTAAGGGCAACTGAGGTACGCGACCACCCCACCATAGAGACTTCAGACCGAAGTCCCTCCGGTAAGTCTTGAAGCATCCGCCCAGACGCTGGCTGGATAGCCGCCCTACCGCTGACAGACGCAGGGACCACACCGAAAACAGCGTTCCCCTGCGAGTCATAGGTCGCTCCAGCCGGTGGCTGAAATACCACAGGAACGGCTTCTGCATCAATCGCTGATGCAACGTCGCTCACCGCTTGACCTCCCACGTCACCTTCGATCGCATCTCACCGGTGTCGATGAGCGGGTTGCTGGAGCCTTTCGCTGCGATCGTGCTGGGGGCGTTCGGCGGGTCCCGCAGGTTTGTAATCTCCTGCCGCACGTCTCCCTGGGCTAGGATGCCAAGCTTACGCATGGTCTGATCCAGGGTCGCGTCACCCCGGAGTATCGCGGCCCCTGCTGTCTTCATCGCCTCAAGGTATTTGGACCAATTCTGCCTGATAGCGTTCGTCAAAAACGGACGAGAAGGAATACCGCGGCTAGTACCGTAGTGGTTCCAAATGGCTCGGTTGACAATATCGCCGTCTGTCTTCCCAGCCGGAAATCCGACCTTCACCTGTCGAGGACCATCGATTGACTTGGGCAACTTGATATGCTGTTTTCTGATAACCTTACCAGCCATATCACACCAGCCCGATGGCGGGCGCGTTCAGCTTCAGGAGCTGGGCGAACCGGCGACCATATATAGTGAGATTGAGGGATGCTATGAAGCCTCCGGTCCCGGATGCTGCCCCTTGGGCGTACTGGGTGGTCACGTCTCCCACCCGCCGCATAATGATTTCACGTCCAGCACCTACCGGGAGGGGGGCAGTAGGGTCCACTGATCGGGACGGGTATCCTTCCAGGCTGAGAAGGTGCGCCGTGAAAGCCATAAGAGCCGGCTTTTGGTCGCTAAGTACCCAGTCGTCGTCAACCATGTTGAGCGCCTCGGCAGTGATGAGCGTCACAAGACCGTCGGACACCCCAGTAAACTCGGGATATCGGGTCTTGAACTCAGCTGCCGAGGGCACGTCAACCATGGCGTCAGGCGGCCTTCTTTTCAGCGATCAACTTTTTGAGCTTTTCGATGCCAGTGTTGGCGTTCGGATTGAGACCCAGATCACGAGCTTCCTTCAGGAGGGCTTCACGCTCATCATCCTTGGCCGCTTCCTCCGCTTCCAGGATGGCGTTGAGGAGGTCCTCGTCGGACGTTTCCGCCGTGAAGGCGATACTGTGGCCGACGGCCTTCAACTCCAGCTGCTCGCGTTCGGTCAGATCAACCTTGGCGGGCGTCACTTTGACCTTGGAGTCACTGGTGATAAGCTTCAGATTCAGCCAAATCTTGGCGCCGTTTCCGAGGCTCCACTTGTCGAACGCCCCATCATCCACCCACACGGTGGCGCCGGGGCGAACGTCGGTGCCGGCCACATTCAGCATTCCATTGTGGTGATTCGTCACATTGGTCATAGTGTCCCTCCGGTTGGTTCTGACGCCTCAGCCCCGCCCTCTGGGTGAGGCGCGGGGCTGGACTTGCTCAGATACGGCTTTGTCAGATGCCGTCGCTGTAGCGCACCTCCTTGGGCAGGCGAATATCCAAGGGCCCAAGCCGGAAGATGCCGGGGACCTTGAACGTCAGCCCCTGAATCTGGACCGGCAGGAAGCGATGACGCATCGGGATGTGCATTTTCAGCACCTCTGGACTGCGCCGATATGCGACCATACGGGCCGTGGCCCCCGCACCCGCCGCGTTGAGACCGCGCGCACCACGAATGGTGAGCTGGTTGCCGGTCTCAGCCGTATAGACGTTGGCCTGCTGCAGGAACTGAAGGATGGTGAGGGAACCGTTGCCATCGCCCAGACGCCGGCTGGCGATGTGCTGGAGCTTGAGAGACGGCAGCAGAAGGGTATCTGCCATCGCGATCTCATTGGTGGCCGTGTAGACGCCCCCCAGAAGCTCGTTGACGTCGCCCAGGATTTCGTCTTCAGTGGCCGTGAGCCAGTCGCCGGTGGAGGCCGAAATGGCCGTGACCGAGGCGTTGTTGTAGAGCCCCTTCCATCCCTTCTCGACATCGCCGGTGAAGGCGATGTTGTCCACGGTACGCTCATAGATCAACCGCGCTGCAGCGGCTTTCTCACCCGGAAGGTTCATACCCAGCATCTGGGCCTGGTTGATCTCCTCCAGGCCATAGTCATAGCCGATGCCGGCCATCTGGATGGCGGTTTCGTCCTGACCGAGAGCGGTGCCGACCACCGGGATATCACTGGCACGGTCACCGATCCAGTCGGCTTTGCCGGTGATGTCCATGCTGTAGTAAGTGATGGTCTTGATCCACTCCGGTGCGGAATAGTCCACCGGGATGAGCCCAGGATACCGGATGGCAGGGAAGCGGGCGCGATAGACACCGGCCTCCACGTATGCGGTCTGCGACTCGACAAACCCAAGGTTTGCCTGCATCGCATCACCGACCATGAGCTGATTGTTGTTCATGTGCAGGTTCCCTCGGGTTTACGACGCGCCGGCCACAGCCGGGACATCAAAGTTGACGCGCATGCGGGCGATGGCGCCGTTGGCTCCAGCACTCTCCCAGCGGCAGCCCGCCAGAAGGATGCCGCCACCGGTGCCGACGTCAGCGTTGCTGAAGGTCCCGTCCGACTTCTTGAGCCAAACGGGGTCGCCAGCAGCCACACCACCCGCGTCAGTGACCTTGACGCCGATGACACCCTTGCGCATGATGCCGGCAGTGTCGTTGATCGGGTAGGTGTCCGGGGTGGAGGCTCGCGCGCCCGTCGCCTGGGATCGGACGGTGATGCCGCCTGCGCCGACCTGGGCGAGAGTTGCGGCAGACATGTCGCTGGTGACGATGTGCTCGCTGGAACCCTTCACGGCCTTGCCAAAGCCAACGGCGACGGCGACGGTGCGGGAAACGATCACAGCCGGCGAAGTATCGACCACCTGACCTTCCTGGAGGAGGGCCGGGTCAGTGTTGTAATTTTCGGTGTAAGGCATTGCCCGTCCCTCAGTGATCCAGCTCGGAGCCGGTCTGGTCAAAATGAAGCAGGCCATCAAAGGCCTGCTGGCGCTGGCGTTGGGCATCGCTCATGTTTGCCGGGATGGTGAAGCGATGGTTGGAAGGGGAGACGCGCGCGTCACGGAAGGTGTCCGTGGTCTTGCCAGCGTCCTCGGCCAGGATATCAAACCGGGCGTCGATGTAGGCCTGGTCATTGAAGCGATCCGCCGGAAGCTTGTCGCCCAGCTTCGCCTTGACCACAGTGGCCTTGAGAGCAGCGTCGGACAGGCCCAGGGGCTTCACGTCCTTGGCGATCCGGGCGGCGGTCGCCTCCAGAGCAACCCGGCCGGTCACCAGCCGGTCAATGGCCGACTGATCCAGGACCTTGGATACAGCGTCGTCCAGTTTGGCCTGGAGGGCGGACAGGTCCGCGTCCTTCTTGGCCATCTTCTTGTCGGCTTCTTCCTCAGCAGCCGTCATCTTCTTGTTCATTCCATCGATGGTGGACTGAAGCTTGGCGATGGCCTGGGCACCTGCATCCGTGGTCTCCACGGAAAGCCCATCCACCAGTACAGTGCGCATGCTCATGGTTGTCTCCCTGTCGTGCGCGTCGGTGATCGGGGCTGTGCCCCACTTGTACGCACTGTCTCCAATGCGAACGTCCTTTCCAGCCCGTCCCCGCGCGACAATTGCGACGTGGTTGGCGCGAATATTGGTCTGCTTTGCCTGGAAGGGTTCGCCGTCCTCGGTGAGGCCGTCTCCCCACACCAGCTCACAGGTATAGCCGGCACTCAGCTCGCGCTTGCCGGCCTGAACCTTCTGGATAGCGGCACCGTCCGAAACCATAAGCGGAACCCGGAGGCGTTCCCCGTCCCGCGCGATCTCATCCGAGGTCCACCCACGCGCCAGCTCGCGACTGTTGTCAGCGTTGACCGCTACGGTGGGGTGATCGTCGGTGACCGGGATATGCGCAAAGGACTTCATGGAGTCCGCGCTGAATACCTCTTCAGGAGAGCGGTACACGTCAACAAACGGAAGGTCCGGGCGTCCCACCTCAGTGCCAAGGTAACGCTGGATGCCTGTGCGAGCAACCCGAGCATCAGCGACAAGGTATCCATCCTGACGGATGCGGGTTCCTTCAATCGTGACTGTGTCGGTAAACTGCATCAGCCCCTCGTTACCCTCCTCTGGAGGCGTTTCACTACATCATCAACTTTTGAAGTAATATCCTGAGCTCCTGTTTTAACGACAAACTTGGCAGCAGTCAAGGCGGTTGATGGGCGCTTTACTGCTCCAACAATTGCTGCCTTCCTTTCGCTACACCTACACGACATCAGAATACCACCACACCCTGGGCAATACACCTACACTGGACAGGCTGCCCAGGGGGCAGGCCGTTCTCAGCTCCGGTGGGCTCTCCATAGGTGTATTGCTTACCCTCCAGCGCTGCGTGACGAGGGCGCACCCGTTCATCCTGGCTTGTGCGCCAGATGTAACTCTCAACCCCGGCCTGCTTCTGCCGAATTTGATTCAGATCGCTTGTAAGCTTGGAGGTCTGGTCTCGGGCAATGAGACGCGCGCGACTGTCACTGATCTCCAACTGCTTCTTGAGCCTGGCTTGTAGCTCTCTGGCGCTCTCGCCACCAATCAGGGCTGAGGTGGTCTCCTGTCCCACCCTCTTGACCATATCATCGCCCAAGGACTTAATGAGTGAGGCGTTGCGCAGGGCAGCCATTTCCAGGTACCCGCCCAAGTCCTCTGCGGCGATCACGCTGCTGAGATCGATACCAAAAGCCTGGCGCGCGGACGCCATGAACTGCGATGTGTGGCGCTTACCCTCCAGCTCCAGGAGCTGGGTGACCTGTATGGACGCGGCCTTCACCATCGCGTTCACGATAAGGCTCAGGGCATCCATTGAGCCTTCATCAGCGTCAGTGGTCAAGCCGTCCTTCAGTTGGAGAGCCTTGCGAATGAATGCCGGGAGGATGATGTCACGGATGCCCCGCGCGACTTCCTGCTCAACCTTGCGGAGTTGGACCAACAGTGAACGTTCAAAAGCAATGGGGACGTGGATAGAAGGGAGGAGCGCGCGGCCTCCATGTGGGCGCTTACGCTTGACCAGCTCCGCAAAGTTGTAGTTATTCATTCCTCGACTTTCCACTCATCAACCATCACCTCCCGCTGCGGCGCAGAGGCCAGCAGAGCGTGCCGTGCGGCGTGGGCCGGATCGGCCANNCCATCCGCCAGCAGCACCGGTTCCAGGCTGTGCCCCGCGCTGGACATGCCGCGCACGGCGGCGGCGGCAGTCGCGTCGAGGAGAATATAGAGCGTGGTCATGGGGCCTCCCGGCCAGCGGATGGGGCGTGAGGGGCGCATCACGCGGCGCCGACGGTGGGGTGGGACAGATAGGAGCGCAGGGCGGTGTAAAGCGCCGCTTCCTCTTCCAGGCTCAAAGCCCCGCCAATGACCACACAGGCATACTGGCGGGTGTTCACCTGTTGCGGGGCGCCGTTCTGGTTGAGCGCGCCCAGGTAGAACGGCAAAGTGTTCACAGGCGATGATGCTGATGTTTCTCTGCGGACAAGGGAATCATTGAAATACTTGTCCACGGTGGTGGCGTTTGTGCGCGACCATGCGAAGAACCCCAGGCTTGTAAGGCTTGTGTCCCCCGTAAGAACGCCGCTGTTTGCAGCAACACTGAATCTGTCCCCCGCGAGCCGCGCCTGGACTGCCGCGCCCCATGCGCCATTCCAATTTCCAATGTCATTGATGGCGTTTGATGAGTCTGTGAGCGACCAAATGCCGAGGAATGCGCTGTCCCTCACGAACTTCGCCCCGGCGGCGGCACCGGGATCGAACGTCGTGTTCATGTAGCTGGTCGTGCCAT
>DDYO01000142.1 GCA_002348045.1 Anaerolineales bacterium UBA2232 | reverse complement strand
GTGAACTCGGAGGCTTTGGGCGAAGTGCATTACAATGGCTGTGGCTGGTCGTCCCAGGAGATTCCCATCGTGGTGCAGGGACTCGAGGGTGAAAAGACATTTACCTCATGCTTCCGTGATGATCTACAGCAAATCGACATGGATGAGATGGAAGCTGACATGGTAAACGCAGCGCGCACCCTGATGAAACGCGCCCCTGAAGTGGGAGCTCTGGTCTTTGAATGCACCAACATGGCGCCTTACGGTCGCGCCGTGCAGCAAGCGATCGGTGGCTTGCCCATCTTTGATATCCAGACCTTGGTTCGTTTCATCTACGATGCGCACCATCAGCAGCAGTACAGTGGGCATATGTAACGGCCCATCCGCAGATCTACGAGACGTCTATGGAGGAATGCAGTGAACGGAGCTCAAGCACTGGTAGCCATGCTGGAGGCGTACCAGGTCAAATACATCTTTGGCGTCCCAGGGGACACAACTATCCCCTTCTACGACGCGCTCTACGATGCCAAAGACCGCATCCAACACATCCTGGCGAGGGATGAGAGAAGCGCGGCCTACATGGCTGATGCCTACGCCCGCGTCAGCAACAAACCTGGGGTCTGTGAGGGGCCAAGCGGTGGCGGAGCCACTTACATGCTTCCAGGTGTGGCTGAAGCCTTCTTCTCATCGGTGCCGGTCATCGCCATGACTACCGACAATGCCATCCACTATGACGAAAAGGGCGCCCTCACGGACGTGGATCAAAAGAGTCTCTTTAGACCGGTCACCAAGTGGAATACCCTCGTCAAGAGGGCCAACATGCTCCCGGACTTGGTGCGCAAAGCCTTCCGGACGGCAACAACGGGTCGCCCGGGAGCCGTGCACCTGGCCCTGCCCAAAGACGTCCTTGACTCTGACTTAACCCAGAGCGACATCTATGCCGAGATGCCCTGCACGGAATTCCCGGCGTACCCTGCCCAGGCCGATCCTGAATCCCTCAAGCAGGCGGCCGATCTGCTTTCGGCGGCCCGTCATCCCGTCATGGTCTGCGGAGGCGGGGCGGTCCTCTCCAGGGCATGGCCCCAGGTCATAGCCCTGGCCGAGATGCTTTCGATGCCGGTCGGCACGACCATCAATGGGAAAGGCGCGATTGCTGAAGACCACCCTCTCAGCATTGGGGTCACCGGCGGCAACGGCGGACGTCCCTACGCCAACGACATCATCCGGGAAGCCGACCTCGTGCTTTACGTTGGCACCAAAGTGAATTATGTCGACACGTGTGACTGGACAGCGCCCTTGCGCCAGGAGCCTCCTACTATCATCCAGATGGACGTCGATGCCTCGGAGATTGGCAACAACTATCCGGTCGCCGTGGGCCTGTGCGGCGATGCCCGTCTCACCCTCCACGCCCTCCTGGGTCTCCTGTCCAGCACCCACCCAGGTGACGCCGCAGCGCTCGAGTCCAAAGGTCAGAACATAGCGCTGCGTTCCAACGACTGGTGGGCGCAGGTCACCGCGCAGGCCGAGTCGTTCGACGTTCCCATCCGGCCGCAGCGGGTCATTGCAGCACTGCAGAGAAGCCTCGATCCCAGCGCCATCATCGTGGCAGACCCCGGGACTCCAACGCCCTTCCTGTGCTCGCAATTCAGGGTACGACAAGCCGGCCGCCACACCATCTTGAACCGTGCCCATGGCTCCCTCGGCTATGCCATTCCGGCGGTCATCGGCGCAAAAGTAGCCGCTCCAAGCCAGACTGTCGTTGGTCTGTGCGGTGATGGCAGTTTCGCCATGAGTTGCGGCGAGCTGGCAGCCATCCAGCAATTGGGCCTTCCCGTCGTCCTCGTGCAGTTCAACAATTCCTGCTACGGATGGATCAAGATGCTCCAAAAGCTGCACTACCACGAGCGCTACTTTGGCGTGGACTTCCGACCAGATACGGATTATGTGAGCATCGCTCGCGGCTTTGGACTGCTGGCCGAGCGCGTTGAGGCTCCCGAAGACCTCGAACCCGCCATCCAACGAGCCCTCGCCAGCCAGCGGCCCTATTTCCTTGACGTATTGACCGCATCCGAGGTTGAGGAGACACCGCCAGTGGACTCGTGGCTCAGGGCCATTGAACGTAGTTCCTAGCTCAATCGGATCGTTCGGGCGTAACGCGGCAATGACTGCCGACGATCAATCACACTGACATCTATCGAACGCAAAGGAGGAGTGATGACATTCTCATTGGATCTGCGCGACAAGGTGGCCATCGTCACCGGTGCCTCGAGCGGCATCGGTCTGGCCACAGCCGAGCGCTTGGCCGCCGAAGGCGCCCGAGTGGTCGCTGTTGCACGCAGTATGGACAAGCTCGCCGACCTGATCAAGAGCATCAAGGCGGCCGGCGGAAAGGCCCTGAGCGTCGCTGCCGATGTGACCGAGCCCGGAGAGGCGCAGCGCATCGTGGCGGAGACCGTTCAGGCCTTTGGCCGTATCGATATCGTGGTGAACGCGGCGGGTATCATCGGCACGGGCAGCATCGAGACCGCCAAGCTCGAAGATTGGCAGTACATGATGAACATTAACGTGCAGGCCCCCTTCCTGCTGATGCAGGCAGCCATGCCCCACTTGATCGAGAGCAAGGGAAATGTCGTCAATGTCTCCAGCGTAACCGGCATTCGCGCGTTTCCCGGCGTTCTAGCCTACTGCGTCAGCAAGGCTGCTGTGACGCAGCTCACCTACTGCTCCGCCCTGGAAGTAGCCGCCAAAGGCGTGCGTGTGAATGCCGTATGTCCGGGTGTGGTCACCACCCAGCTCCACCGCACCGGCTACATGGACGAGGAGCAGTACAACAAGTTCCTCGAGCACAGCAAGACCACTCACCCGCTGGGACGCGTGGCGCAGCCGCAAGAAGTCGCCGATCTGATTGCCTTCCTCGCATCGCCGAGGGCCGGCGACATCACCGGAGCGGCGGTACCCATCGACGGCGGTCGCGCTCAGACCTGCGCACGGTAGTCACACTTCGATTTGCGGATTGGTCGCGTTGCCAAACAGCGCGCCCCAGCGAATCCGCATGCGGCATCAATACGTGGTGAAGGCCGCCAACGTTGGCGGCCTTCACCAGGGACGTTGGCCAGGCAATCGATGTCAACTGGCGCCATGTCTGACCAGTTGTAGGACTCTTTCAAACAGGTCACCAGCCACGCCAGCGTTGTGCCGCCGCTCAACCAAAGACCGAGCCGCCCGCCCCATTTCTTGTTGCCGGCGGGAGGAAGACAGCACACTCACCACTTCCCGCACAAAGTCCGCACCAGTATCCGCAACGAGATAGGCTTCGCCCGGCGGTTCGGCAATGCCTTCGCTCCCAAGTGAAGTCGTTACCACCGGCAGGCCGGCCGCCAGTCCCTCGACGACCTTGATTCTCGCCCCTCCACCGCTCAACACCGGCGCCACCATCACCGACGCTCTGCTAAACCAGGCAAACAGGTCATCGACCGTGCCGACGATGCGCACATCTGGGCTGGCCAGGTTCCCCAACACCTCCCTGGCTCGCCAACCCACAACATAAAGAAAAGCTTCAGGCATCTCTAACTTTACGTGGGGGAGGACCTCTCTGCAAAACCACCGCACCGCCTCAGCATTAGGGGGATGGGTAAACGCCCCCAGATATAGGCATGCGCCCTTCTCCGGGACCCTGTCGGCAGCCAGCGGCATCCATTGCCCTGTGTCCACAAATGGTGGAACCACGGTCACGGGTACGTTCGGACAAAGGCCGGAAACGGCCACTTGCTCCTCTGGCGTGATTGCCACAACATGATCCGCCCGAGAGAACAGGTCGGCCTCATAGCACCGTTCTCTCCACCAAGTAATCAGGCTGTGCAGCCAACGCAGTGGACGGCGCTCCGTGGCCAACAGCTTGGCATAGCGCCGAGTCTCCAGATCCTCGGCATCCACGATCACGCCGCACCGGCGCCGGTCAATGCTCCCCATATATGCCCCGGCAGCTGTGCTCACAAGGTACACCACATCCGCCCACTCACCGCTAACCTCGCGCACATAGCGCTGAGCCTCAGGCTGCAGCAAGTTACGCGCGTGGGCAGGCAGTCCGGGCTTCAAGAAACGCCAAGCCTTCAGGGCCCACGTAAGACGAGGACGCTCAATGACCCGTACCTCGCTGCACCATGAGCCTAGGGCAGTCACCTCCTCGCTGTATGGTGCAGCATCGACCTCAGAAAGACACAGGAGCTTGATCGCATGCCGCCGTCGGGCCAGTTCTTGCAGGAGGCGCAGCAGCCGAACACCACCCCCGTGTCGCACCGCACGGTGGAGCAGGAATGGGTACACCACAATCACATTCAAGAGCCCGCCCTGTGTGTCACAAGCTGGCCGTATGAGCCCTCCAATCCAGCCACAATCACGTCCCAGTCATACAACCTCTTAACCAACCTCCTCCCTTGTCGGGCAAGCCTCCGCCTTTCGTCTGCATTTCCAAGAAGCCCACTCACGGCATCGGCAAAAGCCCGGGGCTCATCCGCCAATCGGATCTCCTCACCATCTACGACCTTCAACCCTTGAGACCCTACCTGGGTAGACACCACAGCCCTGCCGGCGGCCATGGCCTCCAGCACCTTGATCCGGGTGCCAGACCCTGCCCTCAGCGGTGCGACGGCGACATCCGCGTTTCGCAGGTAGGGTGCGACCTCCGGGACGCGACCAGTCACCACCACCCGCTGGCCATCGTGGGCAGCCATCAGAGCCGAAGTGGGCTCGCGACCCACGATCACAAACCGCACGTTCGGAACACGCTCCTCCACCAAGGGCAGGATGTCCCGAATGAACCATAGAACGCCATCCTCGTTCGGCGGATAGCAGAGGGTGCCCGTAAAGACAATCTGCGACCCTGGTCCACCTTTGCCCTCCTCAAAGCCCCCTACGACCACACCATTGGGCACTACCAGACCCCTCAGCCCTCGATACAACACCCTGAGAAGCGAGAGGTCCTCCGCCGAAGGAGCGAGCACCAGATCGGCCCGGCGCAGCATCCTGGCCTCCCAGCCGCGAACGATCAGCCATTGTCGCGTCTGACGCAATCTCTCAAGCATCTCGCCAGGCGGGTTTTGCTCCAGTTGTTGCCGCATCAAGTCATGCTCGACGTTGTGCAGGTTAACTACCTTGACGACATCCTCCTCAGCAAGGCTCCAAAGGTGGCCTGCCGACCATGCCGTCTCAAACTGAATTACGTCTGGCTTGGTCCTCCGAACCATCTCCATGAAGGCATCGCGCATCGCTGGCCAATAATTATGGGCAACCCACACAGGGGTGCTGTTGATCAAACGCTGCAACCTGACCGAAAGCGGATCGGTTCTATCATGTCCCGGACCAGCCACCACCTGCACTTCGGCTACTCCGTCGGCAAGCCCGAAACGCCGTTCCTTGACCCCCTGCCCGGAAAAGATGGATTCCTGCACGCCATGTGTAAAGCATAGCAGGTGAACCGAATGGCGCAGTGCCAGCCTTGTCACAATGTGGTATGTCCTGAGCAGACTCCCACTGTCAGGAGGGTACGGCAAGTAAGGACACACAACCATGATGCGCATCAGGCAATACCCTGAGACAGGTGTCTGAGAAACAGCCAGACCAGAGCGAGTCCACCCAGCACTTCCACGACAATCCACGACCATGCTGCGGCAATCGTTCCCCAGACTGGCAGCAACAGAACCATCATCGTTGCGGCTACCGTTAGCTGGAGCACGCCAATCATCCAATAACGCTTAACGAAACCGAGGCTGTATCCCACCCACGTTAGAGGATACGTCAACATAGAGATCCCGTACCGTGCACACAGAAGGCGAGCAACTGGGGCGCCCGACGAGTACTCCAGACCAAAGAGACGCACAACAGCCAACGGAACGATCACCGCGTAAGCCAACGCACCCAGGGACAGCACCGCAGACAGTGGGGCGATCCGTCGCAACAGAGAGAGAGCCTGCCCGCTGGTGGTCGGAACGGCGCACCTTGGCCACAATGCAGTGCCCAGCGCCGACAGTGTAAGCGAAAGAGGAAGGCTTAGCCTAAGCGCTGCAGCATACAAGCCCGCCTCCGCGCCACCCATGAATGCTCCCACGCACCACAGGTCGAGGCGACCGAGCACCTGCCAAATGAGCGCTCCAAGAGACAGGTACAACGCGAATTCTCCCGGTGCGGCGCCATCGAGCCGAACGGTACCATCGTCCCCTGCTCGCCACACCCCGGTAAGCTGCCCCTCTCGAGGCCGGAGACGCCAATGGCGGCCCTTGGCTCCTCGTACCGCAGAGCGTGGCAAGAAGGCCAGGCTGATCGCCAGGCTCAGTGCAGAAGCCAACATACCGGCAACCGAGACTCTGAGAAGCGACCAATCTTGAGAGACGGCCACACCTAGCACCGCCACAAATGTCAGCGCAACCTGCAGCACAGACACGCCGGAGAAGGCGGCGAACCGGCCTTCGGCCTGAAGCCTCAGCAGCGGCACCGCCGCCAATCCTGTAAGTGCACCACTCAGAAGTCCGATCCAGAGTATGGGAATGAGGCCAGGCACACCCAACACCCTTCGGGCAAGTGGCTCGGCCATCAGTGCCAGCAGACCACCTATGCCGCACAGCAGCATCACCCGCCATCTCCACGCCCTGTCCAGGACCGCCTCAGCGATTTCCGTCTGTCCACGGCTGAACGCTCTGGAGGCGTAACGAATTGCCGTTTGGCCGAGTCCCAGATCAGCAAGCTGGACTAGCAAGTCCGATAGGCTCAACGCCAGCGAGTGATGTCCGTAGCCAATCGGTCCCAACCCCCGTCCGACCAGGGCTGCCCCGGCAATGCCGAAAGCCGCCCGCAAAGCCAGCGGTATGCCCAGCAGGGAAGTGTCTCGCAGTGTGTCTCCCAGTCTGAACTCAGCCCTGGCCTCTTCAGAGGTGGGGGCGTTTACGCCACCGCCGAGCCCGGTTCCAGACAAGACTAGACCTCAACCCAATCGAATTGCGTCGACAGCGGCAGCAGTTCCTTCATCGCCCATCGGGCCAACGCGTGATGGAAGCATGAGGCCACCGGGACCTCCGGAAATACGTCCCGCCCCTCGTCCTCGTGCATGAAAAACGCGTTGTAGCAGTAGCTGTTGCATCCGATGAGGCGATAGCCCTTGTGCCGCATCGTACTCACCCATGCGGGGAGAGAAGCCCCGCCATGCAGGAGGAACCGTCCCATCATGCGAGGCTCAAAGCGCTCGGCCTCCGGGACGGTGACCGCGACATCAGGGCCAAACATGGCCTGATACTCCACCACAACGACACGGGGCTGAGCCCGATTGATGGCTCGCCAAATCCAATAATCCTGTCCATCGAGATCGATGCACAGCAGATCCAGGTCCTGTTCGAAACCCTGCTCCGCCAGAGCAGCGTTGACGTTTGCGGGCGTAATCCATCGAGCCAAAGTGCGCGGAGGATAAACGCTGGTCGCGTGACTACGGTCGTAGAACTGACGCGCACCACCAAGCTCTCTTTCGTCAAAATCAATCAATAGAGCTTCCCAGCCATGACCAACGATGAGATTGGCGGAATTGCTTCCGACAACTCCCCGCGCGCCCATGTCTACAAGCTTGCGATGAGTAGCGCCGATCAAAGCAAAGATGAAGCATAGAATCCCATCCTCATTTGATTCAGAAAAGATCTGGAACCCAGCATCTTCAAACGAGGGCAAAGCGCCACCCAATCGGCGCAGCTCCTGGTACCGCAGAGCTAGCAGCACCTGCACTTCAGCGGACAAGCTCACCCTGATCCCCGTCTGTGCTTCCAGCGCAGGCGCCAAGGCGCATGATCGGATCCCCCTGAGCCATCTCACCAGCCTCTTCATAGCACTTTGCACCTAGATCGACGTGGTTCTTGGCGTATCCGCCCCAGTATCACGCAGGACCCACTTGTATATGTCAACGGTCTGAGCTGCCGTCTTCGTCCACGACAGCATCGCTGCCCTCTGCAAGCCTCGATCGGCCAGATCCTTCCTCAAGGCAGGAAGGCTCCACACCTCCAGGATCGCGGACGCAAGCTCAGTGGCGTCCCGCGGATCAACCAGGACAGCTGCGCCTCCCGACACTTCAGGCATCGATGCCAGACACGAACATACCACGGGCGTGCCGCAGGCCATCGCCTCAACGATCGGCAGCCCAAAGCCCTCGTACAGTGAGGGGTACACAAACAGCCGAGCCCCGCGATAGAGCGCAGCCAGTTCCTCATCAGTCACATAACCGGTTACCACTGTGTCTGTCTCGAGACCGAGTTCTGCAATGCGTCGGTAATCAGCAGAAGCGCGTCGCGTCTCGGGACCCACCAGCACCAGCTGGGCTGGTCCCAGTTCTGGCTTTAGCTGCGCAAACGCTTCCAGCAGGGTCTTCAAGTTCTTGCGCGGTTGCAGATTACCGACCGCCAGCACGTAGGGCACATGCACGCCCCACTTGGCAGCCATCTCCGCAGGCAGAGCCCGAGCACCTCCCGTGAAGATCGGAGCTGGGGCCAACGGAGTCACAATCACTTTGCCGGCCAGCCCAGGGTGGAAAGCAGAGATTTCGCTCTTCGCATGCTCCGATACGGTCACAATTGCCGCCGCACGCCGCAGACTCCAAGGCACTAGCGTTGCAAAGAGCAGCCGGTCACGCATGGAAAAGAAGCCTGGGTGACGCCGGAAGGACATGTCGTGTACAGTGACCACTTGCGGGATACTGCACCTCAGGGCACCGACATAGTTCGCATGAAGCACGTCGGCGCCCCAGGCACGCGCTGCCCGGTCCAGGCCGTACAGCACGCGCGGCCAATTTCCCTGAGCACCAATGCAGACCGAATGGAGTGGACCCCAGTGCTTGGCTATTTGCATCTCAGTCTGCACCGCACCAGCACAGTCCACATCAGATAGCTGTGACAGGCTGCGCCAGAGGTTGGCGACATAGGTCTCGTTCCCAGTCTCCTGTGCACCGATCATATGTGCGTCCAGCAATACGCGCACCCTGCCAGCTCCCGTCAAGAGGTCGCAGACCAGTGACAACACGCATCCGAGCCTGTTGTGCCAGACTTGCCGCGATGGCGGAGCGGTCTATCCATACTCAGTCGTTCAGGATGAGGTGCGCTCCTGCCCGGTCTGGGCGCCGACCTTGCCGGCAAGTCCCTCTAGCAGTCCCCACACCGCAGCACGAGCTGCGGATAGGTCCCTCCGCAACAAAGCAGGCATGGTGACCAGCAGCAAGACGTGACCCGAGAATAGGATGCGCGCAGTAACTCGCTGCAGCAAATTGGCGTGCTTGTCTACGACACGCAGGCAATTGCGCGCATACGCCCGATTCCGATGACCAGTCCACTGGCACTGGCGGCTCGAGTAACCATCCCGATGCCACACGCCACCGACAGGCTCATACCGCAGGATGTAGCCGGCCTTCAAGAGACGAATGCTCAAGTCCACATCTTCAGCATAGCTCACCAGGCTCTCATCCAAAAGTCCAACTTTCTCCAGGGCCTCGAGCTTTAGCAGAACAGCACATCCCGTTGCAAACGACACGTTCTGAGCCACATCGTATTGCCCGCGGTCAGTCCTCTTCCGTCCCCGATGCACCGGGATTCCTGACCGCAGGCTGAAGGCACCACCAGCGTACCAAAAACGGTCCCTGTGCATCCAATAATAGATCTTGGGGTTAATGGCCGCAACCCGAGGGTCCCTTTGAGCAGCTTCGACCAGCCCCTTCAGACAGGCCTCCGTAACCACCGTGTCATTGTTTATCAGAAACGCATAGGCAGCGCCCATTTCCATGGCGTGCCTCAGCCCGGCATTGCCACCACCTGTATACCCAAGGTTCGTGGCATTTCGCAGGACGGTCACCTGCGGAAAGGTCTCTGCCAAGGACTCGGCTGACCCGTCAGTCGAAGCATTGTCGACCACAATAATCGCAAAGCGGACGCCCTCGCTCGCCAACAACGACCGTACGCATTCAGCTGTCACCTCACGCCCGTTCCAAGAGACTACGACAACTGCTACGGCGGGAAGCCTAGGGTCCTGTGGTTGTTTACCCACGGGTATGCTCTTCCTCAAGCGCCAGCACCGTACCCACATGGAACCACAGGTACACCTGGAAGAGCCAATCCATGGTGATCGCCGAGGTCACCTGAGCCAGCAACGTCCCCAATAGTATGCCCGCCGACGTCGCGGCAAACATCCTTTGCACCGTCCCTCCCCGGCGGCTCAACGTCCAGCATTTGGCGAAGCTGGCCAGCATCAGGGCCAGGTGCAATGCAAGGCCCGGCCAGCCCAGCTCCAGTGCCACCGCCACCAAATGCGACTCGGTGTGAACATGGTAGCGAGTCTCTCCTACAAAGCGATAGTTGGCATTTGCCAAACCAATACCCATCGGATTGCGGCGTATGGCTAGCAGCGCTTCCCCTACTGACTCCGCTCGCCACGCTGCTGAGGGTTCCTGCAGGCGCAACGTCCTCTCAGCGTACGACCGCAAGTTGGGCATCGCCGCCACCGCTGTGACCGCGACAAGCAAGGCACCCACCCCCACCAGTCGCCGCCAGCAGCTGGCCGGGAGGCTCAGCAGAACCACAACAGCCCCCACTACCAGCAGCACCCACGCGCTCCGGGACACGCTGATTAGGCACCCGAATGCCATGGCGCCCAAGCTCGCCACATAACCCACTTGCCGCCGTGCGACAGTATCTAGGCGCAGATACAGCAACACTCCCCAGCCAAGAACCAGCACCACGGCAAGATAGAGGCCAAACTCGTTGGGACCAACGAAGACCGAGTTGGCCCGCACGATTCTTCCGCCGTTGGCAGAGAAGACCGTAAGCCAGCGGTACTCACCCGTCGCCCTGAGCAGGTGAGCCCATGTGGTATTCTCGGGCGCGAACCCCATCGTAACCAGATAGTGCACATAGTCCAGGACGTACCGGCTGACAAATCCCCACACCGCCAAAGCAGCGCCCTGAAGCATCATGCCGTAGGCGAGATCGATCCTTCGCGATTCAGAAGCGTGCAGCAGATAGGCCCCAATGAGTGCCGGCACACCGATAAACAGGTCACGGTATGCTGCAATCCCGATGCGAAGGGTATCAGCTGTACCAATGCGGATTAGCCCCCACAGCGCCAGCGCCCCAGCCAACACGATTATCGGGTTGACCCTCACGGGCCGAGACTGCCGCGCCACAGCACCGACAACCAGTCGCAATGCCAGGGCCAGCAATCCGATTTCCTTCCACGACGACAGGGCAAGACGGAGCACGTGAGACTTAATTAGCGCCACAACCACCTTGTCCAGGATGGTGTGAAATGGCAACAGCAGCAACAGCACAGAAGCCAATGCAAACTCATCCTGCGTTTCTCTCAGCGCAAAGACAAGAACCATTCCGCACGCAACCAGGACAGAACCCACCACTGCAAAGTAGAGCAGGTTCTGCTGCAGGTGCAGAGTCACTACGGCAGAAGTCACGGCGCCAGTCACCGCCACAGCCAAGCCCGCACGCACAGCCCCGCGATCCTTCACTCTATTGCTCCAGTTCAAGCAAGCCCAGTCCTCCGGCGTCAGCACTGCCAACACGCAAGTCCCGTCCAGTCGCCTCCAAGTAGGATCGTCCCCACCGTCGACAAGGTTCCAGGTGGCAACCCTCAGCCCACTCGTTCCACGCATTGGTGAACAGGAGGCGGCCCTCCATTCCACTGGCCTTGCGTGCTGCCCCTCTGAGCCAGTCTTCATATCGCTGCGGCGTAGAGCCCACCAGCAGCGCTGGCCCTGAGCGGCGGTGAGAGCTATTATCCCACGAGGGAGTCATGCAGGGGTATGTCACATAGACCGCATCTTCAGCAAGCGCACGAGACGCGAAGGCCTCACAACTCATCATCTCCGGCCATCCCAGGTTCTCAGCTACCCTCCACGGCATTCGGCGCATTGGCGTGTCCTACCCACGGGATCAGTCTTGCTGACCCTGACATCAGAAGCGCCGGTACCATGCCGCCTATGACCATCAGCATGCCGTGAGCTTCTGCTCTAAGCGGGTTGGGGATTCGAAGGACTCGTTCCACGAGTGAAGGCACAACCGCCCACCACACGAATCCTGCCAAGGAGCCGATCCCTGCCAGCAAGATCATCGACGTTCCGAGCAGCGTTGGCAATTCGTGTCCCGCACCACGACCCAGTGCCTGTGCCCCAAAGTGCATTGCGGCACGGCCAATGCCCAGGTCCACGCTAGAAAAGTAGGCCAGGATCAGCCATGCTGTGGTAAGCAAGCCGAACCGTTCGGTTCCCAGTGACCGCACGAGGAAGGGCAAAGCCAGAACCCCGGTCAGCATCGGCAGTGCCTGGGCAGCCAGGCTCCAGGACGTATTGTATCCAAGGTTCTGTCGGCGAATCATCCCGGCCGATCTACCGCATGCCTTCGGTCAGGAGACGCAAACCCAAAACCAACACCCGTTCGTCATCGCTGACGACCCGCCCGTAGTATCCACGGAACACCGCCCGTTGTTGCTCCTTTGACTCGTGGCTTACGTTGCCATGGCGGTCCGTGGGTAGGTCGCCGAACGACGTGAACTCTACCGAGGTGACTTGAAGCCTCGCGAACAGACCAAGTGTCTGGCTGTTGATGGCCTCGACAATATCACCGGGACGCAAATAGTCCAGGCCATCGTCATCCAACCGGTAGGTAAGCGTTTTCTCCCCGCTCAAGATCAGCGGCACCAACTCCGGAGCAAAGAGCACCTCGTATCGGTACGCGGGCATGGCCACCCCCAAGTCAAGACCGCCAAGACACCCTCAGAAGACCCATCAGCGATGGGCCTCGCCGGCTCAGTGGCTCACCAGTAACCGGCTCAGCCCATCGGAGGACAGCGGAGCCGACTAGTCTACCCGAAAGAATCGATCCCTCTTGGCACCACACACGGGGCATTTATCCGGCGGCTCACCCCATAACGTGTGTCCGCAGACATCGCAGACATGAACTGGTGCTTCGGGCAAATCAGTGCCGGCTTTGACGGCGTCCAGTGCGCCCATGTACAAGCCGTGATGTACCTTCTCCACCGCCATGGCGTACTCAAAGCTCATCAGCGCCGCCTTGTGCGCTTCTTCCTGTGCCTGCGCCACGTATTGGGGGTACATCTCGGTGAATTCGAACCCTTCACCATCAATTCCAGCCTGCAGGTTCTCCGCCGTACTTTTCACGCCACCCAGAACTCGCAAATGGGCGTGTGCGTGTACCGTCTCCGCTGCCGCCGCCGCCCTGAACAGCCGGGCCACCATCGGAAACCCATCTGCGTCAGCCTTCTTCGCAAAAGCCAGGTACTTGCGGTTCGCTTGGCTTTCGCCCGCAAACGCTCCCCAGAGGTTATCGGTGGTCTTGCTCATGTTTCACTCCCTCTACTTTGTTGCCAGCATCATACTGACACCACAAACACTTTGTCAATCCGACATGCCCATAGCCTGAGACGCAGGGTCTCCGGCGACGCTTTTGTCGCAGCTGTCACTTTGAGTATACTTCCAGATTGTGTGTTCCAGGCCACTGCTCCACCGCCCGGGCCACACCGTCAGGAGAACAGTCGAGGCCGATGTGCAGCGCATTCGGAATACGGACGCTCTAACCTCACACGGGAACCGCCTGGGTCGCAGCCACTGCCTCCAGATCCTTGAGGCTGGCCTCGATGCCGCCGACCCGTATGAAGCCACCCTGCGGCTCGTTCGTCTGGACGGCCGTCGTCTCCTCATCGGAGAATCCTTGTTTGAGCCCAGTGGAGCGCCTGTCACAGGGACCGATGCGTTCGACCTCGATGCGGTGGGCAAGATCCTCGTTGTTGGCGCCGGCAAGGGCGTCATGCGGGTCGCCGAGGCTCTGGAGCACGTGCTGGGCGACCGAATTACCAGTGGCCACATCATCTGCAAGCACGGCGATGAGGTCAACCTTAAACGCATCGGAGTCACGTTCGGCGCTCACCCGGTCCCGGACCAGGGCTGTGTTCTCGGCTGCCAGCGCATTCTGTCCTGCCTTCGCAATCTCGACCGGACCGACCTCGTCTTCNNGACGAGGTCCGAGAGACCACCTACATTATGCAAATCGAGCGCGGCGCGCCCACTCAGGACCTCAACATCGTCCGCAACCATCTTGATGTGCTCAAGGGTGGAAAGATCACTCGCTATCTACAGCCGGCGTTTGCCATCCATATCCTGGCCTATGATCCCGACTACAACCCTTCGGGGTATGACACTGGCTGGGAGAACTTGATCCACGGCAATCGGTTCCTCCACTTCCTCCCCGATTCCAGTACTTTTCAGCAGGCCGTGGACGTTTTGAAGAGCTGGAACGCGTGGGAATCAGTCCCTGCCGGCGTGCGGGCAAGTCTGTTACGGGCAGAGCCGGCACAAGACACACTGAAGCTCGACGAGTTCCTTCAAACCCGCCACCGCGTGTTTGGTGTGCTTCCTCGTCGCTTGGGAACGGTGCCTGCTGCCGCCCGCGAAGCGGCACAGCTGGGTTACCGCCCAGTCGTTCTCGCCAGCTTCCTGCAGGCCGAAGCCCGCCATGTGGGCACGGTCATGGCCCAAATCGCCAACACTGCCGAACGCGAGGGCACCCCTTGCGAGCCCCCCTGCGTTTTTATCACCAGCGGCGAGCACCTGGTTACAGTCGGCCACGAGACTGGAGTGGGAGGGCGCAACCAGGAATGGGCTCTCTCAGCCGCCGCTGCTATCGACGGTCGCCGTAACATCGTGATGGGAGGCGTTGATACCGACGGTACCGATGGACCCGGAGGGCAATTCCTTCAAGGATGGGACATCCCTACCCTGGCCGGCGGCCTCGTGGACGGAGAAACAGCCGCTGAAGCAAGGACAGCCGGCATCGACATTGCCGCCGAGCTCAGCCGCCACAATTCAACCCCACCCCTTTGGCGCTTGCGTTCAGGCATCTGGACAGCTCCCGGTGTGGGGATGAACGATCTGAACGTGGCTTTGGTCATTGCCCGCGACCCGACCATAGGTCGCTAACTCAGATTCACCATAAGAGGAGGGTGACTCATGTCATTCGAAACCGAAATCGTATCAGTCTATGGTAGGCAGATCTTTTCCGAGCGCGGCCACCCCGGCATCGAGGCCGTCGTGGAGACAGCCAATGGCGGCAAGGGCATTGCCGTCTGCACGGCCGGCATTTCCATCGGCGTGCACGAAGTGCCCTTTGTCTACGATGGAGGCGACCGATGGGGAGGCAAGGGCGTCGAAAAGGCCGTGGAGCGGATTAGCAGCATCGTCGCGCCCAACCTCATCGGCCTCGATGCGACCCGCCAGCTCCTGGTTGATGATGCCTTGCTCAGTATCGATGGACCAGACGCGAAGGCGCGCTTGGGCGGCAACGTCACGGCTGCCGTCTCAGCGGCCGTGCTCAAGGCAGGGGCCGCCGCCCTCGGCATCCCCCTCTACCAGCACATTGGCGGCGTCAACGCCTGTGTGCTGCCTACGCCAGGAGTCTTGTGTCTTGTGGGAAGCCACCGATACGGTGGCACGCCTGCCTCCGGCGGCAAACCCAGTTACTCCTTCTTCTGTCACGGCTTTGCCACATTCTCGGAGGCTTCTTACGCCGCTTGGGACGTCTATACCCGATGGGAGAGACTCCTCTCAACCACCTTTGACCTGGAGTCTCTATTCCGCAACTATCCTACTGTGCCGCCTGGCAAGGTCAAGCACGACCGCGACCTCTGGGACCTCATGGTCAAGGTCATCGACCAGGCGGGCTACGCGGGCAAGATCGGCATTCAGGTGGACGTCGCTGCCGCCACCTACTGGCGCAAGGATCTCGGCAAGTTCGTCGGCCTGTTTTCCGCCGAGCCCAAGACGCGGGACGAACTCATTGAGATGTACCATTGGATGACTCGCGAGTATCCCTTTGTTATTATCGAAGACCCACTGGACGAAGAGGACTATGAGGGACACGCCATCCTTGCTCGAGAGCTCTCCATCGAGATCGTTGGCGATGACCTCTTCACTACCAGTACCGAGCGACTTCAGCATGGGATCGACTTGGGCGCCGCCAACACCATCCTGCTCAAGGTCAACCAGATCGGCACGATCAGTGAAGCGTTTGACACCGTACGTTTGGCATACCGCCACGGGTACGGCGTGATGCCGTGCAGCAGCCGCGGCGAGGGGGAGGACATCGCCGACTATTCGGTTGGCCTGTCCACCGGCCACCAGCGGGAAGGCGCCACGGGCCCCACCGGGAACCGGCTCCTACAGATCGAAGCGGAGCTCGGTAGTCGGGCTGTGTTGATCGGTCTCAAAGGACTGAAGGTTCGTCAATAGGCAGGCCACCGAGCGGCAGCCGTGTCACACGACCTCCGGCTGCCGCCCGCTTCTGCCCCAAGCCCTTCACGGAGGTCCCAAGTGCGGATCCTCAACCGAGAGACACTGCTGTCTCATGGGAATGTCCAAGGGCGCACCGCTGTCCTCGACATCCTTGAGGCTGGCCTGTCGGCCGCCGACCCATTCGGCAACACCCTCAAGCTCATTCGCGTTAAAGGTGACCAGCTATACATCGGACACCCGGACATGGAACCGAGCGATTCACCCACATCCGGGGAGTTGGTGCTAGATCTGGCTCGAGTCCGACGCATACTCGTGGTGGGTGCCGGCAAAGGCTGCCACCGCGTTGCCGAGGCTATCGAGCATGTCCTTGGCGAGCGCGTAACAGGGGGGCACGTTGTAGTCAAGCACGGAGACAGCGTAGCTCTCCGCCGGGTCGGCTTCACTTTCGGAGGACACCCGGTACCCGACGAAGGATGCGTGCGAGGTTGCCAAGCCATTGTCGAGGTTCTCCGGGATCTCACGCCCGAGGATCTGGTGTTCACCGTCGCCGCCAATGGCGTGTCAGCCCTCCTCACGCTGCCCGTCCCAGGCGTTTCGCTGGAGGACGTGCGCCGCACCACCTACCTGATGCAGATCGAGCGAGGCACACCGACCTATGAACTCAACGCCGTCCGAAATCATCTGGACCAACTCAAGGGAGGTCGCCTATCTCGCCTGCTCCAGCCAGCCCACGCCGTGCACCTTCTCGCTGTGGACCCCAACGGCGATACTGGCGGTCCCGATGGCTACCGGCGGCTGATTTTTGAGAATCGCTGGCTGCACAATCTGCCCGAGTCGACCACATTTGCCGACGCGGTGGCCGTGTTGAAGAAATGGGATGCATGGGACCAGGTTCCAGCCAGCGTTAGGGCTCATCTCGTTCAAGCGGATCCCTCTCAAGAAACGGTGAAGGCTCCTGAATTCGAGCGCACTCGGTTTCGTATCTTTGGAGTGATGCCCCATGCACATGGCATGCTGCCCGCTGCCCAGCGACGCGCCGCAGAACTGGGCTACAGGCCTGTCCTTCTGTCAGACTGGCTCCAGTGTGAGGCGAAACATGCCGGCACGGTAATAGCTTGTATCGCCCGCACCATCGAGCGAACAGGCTCTCCCTGCCAGCCACCTTGCGCTCTTTTCTCCACCGGCGAGTTGCTTGTCACCGTCGGTGATGAGAAGGGTGTAGGCGGCCGAAACCAGGAATACGCCCTAGCTGCCGCTCTCACCTTAGCCGGCAGCCGCAACACCGTCATGGGCGCCGTCGATTCTGACGGGACCGATGGCCCGGGCGGCCAGTTCCGCGATGGTTGGACCATCCCCACACTGGCCGGCGGCATCGTTGACGGTGACACCGCAGCGGAGGCGCTGGCCGTGGGCGTCGACGTCCATCGAGCGCTGCAGACCCACGACTCGACTCCCGCCTTATGGGCGCTGAACAGCGGCATCCTGGCCACCCACGGCATCAGCGTCGTTGACCTTGCCGTGACCCTGGTCAGCGGTCGCGGGGAAGCCTAGCCACCTCTGGCACAATAGGAAACCTGGGCGTGGCCGACAAGACCCGATCCAGCCCAGGCTCCATTCCATACCAAGTGCGGCAGGTTGTGCTATCCTCCGGCGGCTACTCCTGCGGCAGCTCCGCCACTGCCCAGGACACGTCCAACTCATGCAGTTTGGCTTTCGTGGGTATCCCGGTCCTCTCATCCCACCCCAGCATGCCGTAGAACATGCGGATGGCCTGCGCCAGCTCAGTCCGATCCAAGCCGGCCTGTGCCAGGGGACCATCACTGGTTGGGCCGTACATCCGATCAGGCAGTGTATCATCCCCGTCGGAAAAGCCCTCACGCGCATTGTACACCCGGGCCAGCGCCCATGCCCGCTCCGCCACCCGCAGCAGCTCATGGCCCGTCACATCCCAACCCGTACCAGCCCGAACTAGGTCCGCCCGCTGTTCCAGGTCCCAGCCCGTGAACAGGCAGATCGGTAGGCAGTTGGCCATCACGCGGTCCAGGGTCCCGTAGACGGTGCCCCGCACCTTTGCCGGACCCAAACTCTCCAGAGGAATCGGCTCAAGAACGCCCATCGAGCGCAGGAAGCCGTTGGCAATCCAGCCGTCATCAGTGCTTTGCACCCATCCATCATCGTGGGGAGGATGGCAGTGGTCTGCGCCCGTGGGAGATACCGCGTAGCCGATTGCCAGCGCACGCTTGAATCGAGGCTCGTGCATCGGGAACTCCTGGCCCTTTACTTGTATGGCGAACTTCTCGGCACCGCGGCCAATGTGTTGCGCCGCCCGCAATGATCCTTCGGCCAGCAGATCACCCAGGCTGCCCCGCCGCTCGGCAATGCGAGCAAGGGCTTCTAGCACAGCGGAACCGCTGCCAAAGCGCAATTCCACGNNTCCGATCCGTTGCGCCGCCCGCAGCGAACCCTCCGCCAGCAGGTCTCCGAACCCCTCCCGGCGCGATATCCGCTCCACCAGCTTCACCATTGCGTCCGCATTCCCGAAGCGCAGCTCCAACCCGTCTGTGTCGGCTGTCGTCAAGAGCCCGCGCTCGTAACACTCCATCGCCCAGGCAATCGAGACCCCTGCCGAGATCGTGTCCAGCCCGTAGGCATTGCACAGCTCGCTCGCCTTACTCACATAGAGCGGATCATCAACCCCGCAAGCAGATCCCAGCGCACCGATGGTCTCGTACTCAGGACCACCATAGTCCGGGTCCAGGGAAATTGCCCCCGAGGCCTGCACCCGCTTCTTACAGCGCACGGCACACGCATAGCAGGCATCCATACCCACCCGGTAGCGCTCGTTGATCGTCTGGGCCCCAATGTTTTTGCCGTTAGGCAAGACACCGTCGCGAAAGTTCCGTATGGGGAGGTTACCGCTAATCAGGTAATCCCCGACCCACGAACCCGTGCCCCAGGTGTGCAAAGACGCCGCCTGTTGTCCGTTTCTCACCCCTTCAGAGAACCAGCGCGCCAGCTCCTGAATCTTGGGCATGTCCACCGCCCCGACGCTCGTGCTGCCGCGCACGGCGATAGCCTTCAGCCTCTTGGATCCCATCACCGCGCCCAGGCCCGTCCTCCCGGCAGCATCAAAAGTTCCGTTCATGATACACGCATAGCGCACGAGGTTCTCGCCCGCAGGCCCAATCATGGCCACCTGTACCCGCGGGTCGCCCAAGTCCGTGCGCACCGCGAGCTCTGTCTCTTTTGTCTGCAGACCCCACAGGTGCGAAGCATCCCGGAGCTCCACCTGATCATCGTGTATCCATAGGTACACCGGTGTATCCGACTGTCCCTCTACGATAATCGCATCCCATCCGGCGCGCTTCAGCTCGGCTCCCCAGTGACCTCCGACTTCGGCAGCGCCAAATGCTCCCGTGAGAGGCGACCGCGCCCCCACGGCATTGCGCGCGAGGCCAGCCGCCGGCAGCCCGGTCAGCACACCGGTGGCAAAGACCAGCTTGTTGTCGGGTCCGAGAGGATCAACTCCCTTCGGAACCTCGCGCAGCAGAACATCAGCAATCACATTCCAGCCGCCCATGTACCGGCGCCAGTAGGCCTCGGGCTTCTCCTCTGTACTCACCGATCCACTAGCCAAATCAACGCGCAGCAATCGGTTGTGAAACGACTTTGACATGGTATCCTCCCTACCTCAAGGTGTAAGTCTGGCATAATTGCATCGGTTCGACAGCGCTATGCCAAGGCGACCGACAAACGCCCGTTGTCCACAGTGCGTCTACGCCGCTTCACGCTAGCGTGGCGTAACTCGCTCAACGCCCAACCGGCGCCTACGACGGCCACAAGCGCAAGAGACGCTTGGCGATAAAATACGTCATGCTGTAGGCCACGAGTGACATGGCCGCTGCGTAGCCAATGTGCCACCATAGAGCATTCTCATAGGTGTACACTGCCAAGGTGCGGGTTACATGCACGGGTCCGCCGCGGGTCGTCCCAAAGATGATGTCAAAGCTGTTCAGGCTGTCGCACAAGCGGAACAACAGGGCAATCATGAGGTATGGCTGCATCAGGGGCAAGGTGATGCGCCGGAAGATGAGCCACTGGGAACCGCCATCTACCATAGCCGCCTCGTACGGCACCCTGGGTATGCTGCGCAGACCTCCCCACAACACGATGATGACAAAGGGTGTCCAGACCCACGCATCTATGCCCACCAGCGTCGCCAGCGCCACTTTGGGGTCGCTCAGCCAATCAACCGCCCCCAGGCCCAACCTCTGCAAGGCATAGTTCACCACTCCTTGAGTCGGACCCAAAGCCACCTTCCAGATCATCACCGCCACGATCGGTGGAATGCATATGGGGAGGATGACAATCGCTCTGGCAACGTTCTGCACGCCCCCTTTGAGCCGGTCCAACAGCACCGCCACGCCAAAACCCAGGGGGATTTCCAGCAGAACGCAACCCAGGGCATAGCGCAGGGTGACCCAGGCGCTCTCCCAGAAGTACTTG
Organism: Anaerolineales bacterium UBA2232; assembly: GCA_002348045.1. Next base: position 3,866 of record DDYO01000142.1, on the reverse strand, counting down.
TCCTGTGTGAGCAGGTACACAAAGTTCTGATAGCCAACATAGTTGCGAAAGCCGTAGCGAATGTCATAGTCTGTCAGCGAGTAGTAGATGCCCAGCATCCAGACACCAATCAACATGAATGGCAGCAGGAAGGACGGCATGGTAAGCAGCCGACCTAAATTACGTTCGACAAAGCTCTTTTCCGTGCGTGCCAGAACCACAGACTCCTGATTCACTTGAGGTCCCTCCGCGCTCACTGTCAGCCTATGCCTTCGATTCGGCAAGCCCCTGCAGCCGCCGAATGCTCTTGGAGATGACCTCATCGGTTCCGAGCCCGCCAGCCTTGGTCTTCACCCGCAATCCATGGTATGCCCCGCCCACAAGCTCCGCCGCCGGCACTCCTGGCTCCACCTCACCCACAATCCGCAGGCCCGAGGCATCGAGCTCGCCGCAGACTGCCCGAGCTACATCGCCTCCCGTCAAAAACAGGCCCGCCACCGGCATCCGGGTGAGCAGTCTGGCTGTCACCCGAGCCAGCATTTCGGCCGTGGTCTGTNNGCGGAATACAGGGTGGTGAGCGCCAGGTTGCCGCCCATTTGCATCATTCCAGCGGCCATGCGGTCCACCCGCCCCCCGCCCATGGGAGAATCCGGCCGCAGGCTCAGCAGGTTGATGGTCCTATCCCTTGCGCAGAACATCAATTGACGGTGCGTGGCCGGATTTCGGCTTCCCGCTACCACCAGGACGGGACGTGGATCTGCTACCCACGGCGTTGGCTTCCACCGAGCTTCAGGCGCCACCGCCGTAATCCATTCCCTGGCCAGCCCCGCCGCCCCGCACGGAAGCCAGTGAACGCACAGCCTGGGCAGTGCCAGCGCAAGGGTGTGAAGGTGATCCACCGTCACGGCATCGCACACAACCATTTCAGCGTCTATCCTATCCAGACACGCTATGGTAGCCTCGACCCCGCTCTCCAGTGTCTCGAGTCCCAAATGGCCAACCCTGCGCTTGGTCTGCCCCCTCAGCAAGGTCGGCAAATGTGACTCGCGCATAGGCGACAGAGGATCCTGAGCAAAGCTGGACTCAGCCAGCGGCACGCCGAACACGTGGTGAATGCCACCTGCCACGGTGCGCCCCGCCTGTGGTCCCGAAGGTGCCACCACCGCGCGCTCCCACGCCAAAGCATCCAGCATCCCATCGATCTCCGCACCCACGTTACCGCGCATCGTACCGTCTAGCTTCTTGAACAGCAAGCGGTCTGGCAAGCGCAGGGCAGCCGACTGGGCGCGATCGTAAGCATCCGCTGGCGCCAAAGCACGACTGTCAGTACTGATTGCCACCGCATCCACATCCGGTGGCTCGCTGGCGTCCAGCAGGATGACTGCCCGCATGCCCCCCAACACAAACTGCACGCCGGTGTCCATGGCTCCGGTCACGTCATCTGCCACCAAGCCAATCCGCATCATTGTCCTTGTCCCATCCTGGTCAGCCTACTCCAGCGGACCCGTCGTTCTGCCTCCAGGCCGCAGCCTGGACGCGGCCTCGGCGATCGCCATAAGGTTGGCATTGGGTGTTCGCAAGGGCACAGCACACTCAGGGCCCAGGATCTCCACACCCGCATTCCACGCGTAGAGCGTTTCTTGGGCAACCTCATCGGGTGAGCCCAAGAGCAAGGTGCCCGCATTGTTGACATTGCCCCACAGCGACATGCGGTCTCCCACGACACGTTTGGCCGCCACCGCATCCACCAACGATTCAAAATGGTAGCAGTCCCATCCCGCCGCCACGAAATACTCCAGCCGGTCAAGGGTATCCCCACAGCAGTGAAGCACCAACGGCCCTTGTACCTCCTGAGTGATCTCCTGATGAACGGGCAGCAAGATATCACGGTACACACGAGGCCCCACGAGATTACCGGTGATGTGGTCAGGAATGCACACGACGTCCGCCCCGGCATCAAACTGGGCCCTGGCAAACAGGATAGTGATCACCTTCAGCCGATCCAAGATGCGCCTGACCTCGGCAGGATCGTCTATGACCATCATCAGGAATTCGGTCACTCCGAACATTTCGTAGGCCAGGGTCCACGGGCCCATTGCCTTGCCGACGACCGCCACACGGTCTCGGTACAGCCCGCGAAGAGCGCTCAGTGAGTCCAACACACAGCGCGTTGCTCGGTGACGCAGAAAGTCGTCGGGCAACCGCACGTCTTCAGCCAGCTTCCAGTGCGCGCCGCGCGCAGCTGGCATGCTCTCCCTTCCGCCCCAGTTGATGTCACAGCCCAGCGCGGCCGCTTCTTGCACCACACTGAACACCGGCATGACGCAGTCGTAGCCTAGGACATCGTGCCCGGAGGCTGCCAGCCGCGTCATGGCATCCACCTCCCAGTGCGCTTCCGGGAAGTAGGCTCCCACCGCCTCCTGCAGCTCCAGGGTTACCACCGATGTTGGACTGCCGACCGGCGCCCGGTCGACCCGCCCTCCAAAAACCCCGGACAGAATCCTCCGCTTCGGTGTCATCCATAACTCGGCTCTTTGGGGCTCCATCTCCGTCTCCTCGTGTCCATCGCTGGCTGGGACTCCGCCAGCGGCCCTGATGTCCAAGCACCGTTTGGTCTAGCCCTTGCGCTCCAATAACTCGATGGTATCCTCGTCCGGCGCCTTAACAAAGGCGGCGCGGACGCCCGGTCGAATCGTGTAGATCTCTCGGACGAACTCCGCTCCGTGCGACTTCATACGGGCAACCGTTGCGTCCAGGTCCTGCACTTCATAGCCCCAATGGCTGAGGCCATAGCGCAGGTTCACCACTTTCCTCGGTGTCGCTTCGTCCAGGTTCTCCCGCGGCAGCGCTTGGCTGATCTGAAGCCGTGAACCCCCAATCTCCACCGTCGCCAACGGGGCTCCGCTGGACTCCCCGCGCCTTAACACCTTGGCACCAAACATCGTCACATACCACGCCAGGGTTGCTTCCAAGTCTTTAACCCTCAGGTGCACATGGTCAAAGGTGAACTCTGCGTCATTCATGGTCTGACTCCTCCACTATGTGTTGATCTTGTGTCATGGGTGTGTGGTAGAGCCGGTCCCAGATGCACCCTGGCACCCGCACCCGCAACCCGGAGCCTCACCCACTCTAGCCCATACCTCCAAACTCAGCCAACGACTGCGCCCTACGCATCAGCTGGGCAAACCAGTCGCCATCCGTCAGGCGCGCAGTCACTGATCGCCGTTACCCACCCCGCGGCTCCTACGCGTCCGGCCCACCACAACGATGCTGCCGGCCAACAGCAGGGCTGCCACAGTGTACAGGGTTCGCAGGCCAAGGGCAACCACCAGCGCGTAGGCCACCACCGGAGCAACTCCGGACCCGACATCACCAGCGGTCTGGTACGCCCCGAGCACGTTCGCCCTCCGCGCTCCGTCAGTCAGGTCGCCAATCCAGCTCACCAGCATGGCCGGCACCATAAAGTATGCACTGGCCACCAAGCTGACCGCCACCACGATCCACGGCAGCCGCGCACCGGTCGACAGCGCCAGAAAACCCACAGCCCCCGCAGCCTCAGCCACCATCAGCAGGACCGACCGATCGCGAAGAGCATCGCTGGCCAGGCCGGCCAGGGGTACAATCACAATAGTAAGCAAGTTCCTCAGAAACAGGAGCGCGGCCGTCAGCGACGCGACTCCCACCACAACGCCAGCCAGCACCACACCCTCTCCCAACTCCGTCCGAAGGTGAAGGCCGAGTGTCGAGGCAAACACACCCGCGAACAGAAACCGATGGGTTAGCACCAGCCCCAGAATCAACAGCAGACGCGTGTCAGTGCCCTTAAGGGCAGCAACTCGGGTATGCACCCTTTCTCGCCATTTGCCCCTTTGACGCGCCGGCACGAG
>DDYO01000162.1 GCA_002348045.1 Anaerolineales bacterium UBA2232 | reverse complement strand
CCTGGCTTGACGATCTTCGTACAGCCATGCCAGGTAGAGGGACGCCAGCACCACGACCAAGAGCGAGGCATACCGCAGCAGGAAGAACGGCTCCCTGACAAAGTACCAGCTATCCGCCGACAGCCTCAGCGTCAAGACGTATGCAGGCCCCAGAACACAAGGAAAGAGCATCACTGAATGCCAGAGCGGGTAGGCGCTCACGCTCTTTAGTGCCAGGATCACCAGAAGAATGTACATTTCGCTGAGCACGCCGCCGCTGTGATAGATGATAAGGCTGGCAAATGCAATGTCCACGGCATATGACACAAAGTAGGCATTGCGGCCCATTTCCCGAATGGTCTTTCCTCGAATCAGGGACACGAACGTAGACCACAAGGTCACAGCAACATAGAGCGAGACCCCAGTGAACAGGATTGGAACGACCTTCAGAGAGAGACGCTCCCACACAGACATCAATCCCAGGATCAGGACCAACCACCTCAAGACTGGGCCTGCCCAACGGCTGTCCTCTACACCGTAAGCTATCGTCACCAACGTACCAGGAGACCTGATTCCTGTGGTCTCTTTGTGGGTCAGCATGTAATGATCACCTTAGCACTCTGGTTGGAGTCGGCGTCAGCGGCGGAGGCACCGTTGGCGCCATCGTCGGCTCTCTGGTAGGCGTTGGCAAAGGCGGGGGCGGCAGACTCGGTGTGGACTGAGGAATCGCCGTTTCGGTAGAAACCAGAGTCGGTACCGCCGTGTCTCTCACCTCTGGAAGGGTTGTTGAGGTGAATGTTGGACTGGCAGTGGGGGTCCGTGTTGGGACCAGGGTCAGGGTCGGGGCTGGCGTCATGGTCGCCGATGGAGTCAGGGTCGGCAGGCCGCTGGCGGACGGAATTGGAGATGGGGGTTCTGCCGGCGTGGACCCCGACACCGGCCCAACCGCAGGGATAGCGGTCGGTTCTGTGCCTGCCACATCACTCCGGCTATGAACATCCACCACACAGCGCCAAACTCCATCTGACGTACCCGCCCAGAGGACAGATGGATTCTGTGGATCAGCCACTATCGAATGCACCGTAAGGTCACCGAGTCCTCGCCCCAATGGCATCCACTGCTCAGCCCCACAGGTGCTCCAATATGCCCCGCCATGGAGTCNNACCCCAGCCAACAAGGTAGCGCTATTCTCCAAGCAAGTCAGGTCCAGAACAGTGCGATCCTTCAGGGTCTCACCCATACGGCTCCAGGAAACACCCGCATCTTCGGAGATGTAAGCACCATCGCTGGTGGCGATATACAGTCTATTTGGCTGGGTAGCAGACATCTCGATGTCGTAGACATCGAGCTCACCCCAACCCCCATTGAGTTCCCGCCACGAAGCGCCACCGTCCGTGCTGACGTACAAGCCATATCGATACGTGCCTACGTACAGCGTCTCCGGCGCACCCGGCTGGAAGGCCAGACTGCTGATCCGCGTCTCCACTCCCCTCCAGCCCAAGCGTGACCAGGTCTGTCCCTCGTCCCCGCTGCAGTGGATCCCGTCGGCCGTTCCCACGCACACCGTGGCCAGTCTTGTTCCCGGAAGGGAGGCCATCGCAATGGTCTGAACATCCCTGCCAGCCATGTCCCTGGGCAAACCGCGCCAGGAGGCCCCGCCGTTTTCACTCACATAAAGGCCGGCGTTCTCGGCATTGCCCCAAGTTCCTGCCCCGGCCATGCCCAAGTATAGTAGGGCAGGGTTGTCGTTTGACATGACAAGTGTCTTTGCGTTCACTCTACCCCAGCCATCGAGAGGTAGACCTTGGTTCAGTGGATTCCAGCTCTGTCCGCCGTCCTGGCTGTAGTATACCCCACGGCCCGCGACGAGCGCATAGTGAACGCCAGGAGAACCACTCGTAGCCAGTATGTCCACGACCACCGACTTGGCCAGCCCTGCCCGTACCCACAATCCTCCGCTATCATCTCGTCTTGCCATTGGAATGCACAAACCTACCGAGGCAAAGCAACAGAGGACCATCGCTAGCTGGCGGAAACGCTCAGCCCAACGCGAGCTCGCCGTTCGACCAGAGAAGGCTGTATAGTAGTAGGACAAGGTTATGTCTCCCGGAGCTGCACAGCCCGCTGCAGCTCTACCGGGGTCTGGGGGTAGGAGGAGCCGCCGTTGCAGGTGGTGAGGTTGGCTGCGGACGTGTGATCGTTGGCGGTGGCAGCGTTGGAACAGCCGTAGGGGTTCGAGTAGGAGTACGAGTCGGTGTGATCGTTGGAGTAATCGTAGGTGTTGAAGTCGGCGGATAGAGAATCGCGTTAAGCTCACGTTCTCGCACGGCAGCCTCAACACGATCGCACCCGTCCATGGCCAGGACGTTCTTGTACTGCAACAGTGCCTGTAGCAGATCCCCAGCACCATAGTAGGCATCACCCAGCCGCAGATAGGAAGTACACAACATGGACACAACCCTTCCCTCAGCATAATCGGGGCGTAAGCCATAGATCTGCTGAAGGACCAGGGCCGCTTGCGGCCAGTTACTCTGGGTATAGAACAGATATCCTTGGCGATAGAGATCAGCCAACCGTCTCTCTTCAATGGCAGCGGCATCATTGGGGCTCAGCAAGATCGCCCGATCAAAACTCTGAATGGCCTGGCCCACGATGTCAAGCGATTCGCCCGCATTGCTGATTAGCTCGACCCCCTGGCGAAAATAGGCGAACACCAGGGCCTGGCGGACTTCGACAAGCCGAAAACTGGCATCCTGATCCCGCAGTTGCTCCAGAGCTCGGATGGCTTGTCCATAGTTACCTTCGTCCAGCATCTGTTGTGCCGCCACAAACTCCCCCTGGAGAGTCTGCTGAACTTTGACCAGGCTGATCTTTTTCCCGACGTCGGAGTAGGTGGGATCCATACTGGCAATTCTCTGCAGCTTTTCCAAAGCAGAGTCCCAGTCCTCCACCGCGACATCCGCCTCCGCCTGAATGTACAAGGATGCTAGCTGCTGAAAACGTTGGGCCTTTGCATACCACGTCTTGATATCATCGTCGTTGGGCGCCAAAGCCAAGGCCTCGCTGAATACGCCAACAGCCCGGTCATAGTCTCCCACGTTCATAGCTGCTCGCCCCTGGTTCACCAGAACCTGCACCCTCGCCTGGCGCTGGCTCCCGACAAACTCGTCGAGAAACCCCATGGCGTAAAGAACGACAGCGGCGGCCACTACTAGGGCAAGTACAACGATCACTACTCCCCATGGCATTTTGCGAGAGGAGCGCGAACGCGCTGGCTTCGGCTGAGCACTCAGGGCAGAGCGTTGCACCTTGGGTTGCTCGGAGGGCTCCAGGACAGCCTGACGCTGCTCAGGCTGCATGGCCTCAAGCTGAATGAAGAGGTCGACCTCTTTGAGGAGGGCATCAACACCACGCCGATCAGGAGCCACTGCTTTCAGGCGCGCAAACAATTCGTGCGCCGCTTGCCACTCTCGGCGCCGATAATGGGTCATTCCTTGTGCATACAGCGCATCGGCATCTGCCGCCTGCACTGCCTCATCCACTAGGGATGAATCCGACTTCATGATGTGAGCATTCTCCCTGGGGCCAGGCAATACGCCCTTCTAGGATCAGGCCCTTCGCTAGCGCACTACTGACTGATCGCCGGTAAGTGACCCCTGATGTGCTTGGGCCGACAGCCCTGCCTGTGAGCGATTGCCCCTTATCATAGGCAAATAGAGCCGTCGCTCCAAATTGACCAGCCGAATATCGTCCACAAAGGCCCATGTGTTGAGGGTGGGGTCCTCTCGGGTGACCGTCGACAGGCAAATCCAGATCGTCTGACCCGCATACTGCTCCAGATCCACTGATCCCTCACGCCAGCCCAGATCCAGCAGCTCCCCGTAGGACCCAGTCATGTTGCCATCGGTAAACACCCAGGTAGGCGCGATATGTCCCTGGGGCCATACACCAACATGGAGAGAGTCATAGAACAGATTGGTTGTTGGTCCCCACAGCACGTCATAGGTAAAGATGCGATAGCGGAAGTTGAGCGAGGGACGGGACATGTCCTGCCGAGTGGGCACATTCAACGTCTGGCAAAGCATCGAGACGCCCAGAGGCGCTGGCTCTCGCTGATCCGGGCAGCCCAAGACAGCCACCCAGGTACTAACGCCAGCGTAAGAAGGCGCCGCAGCGCGAGTGGGTACACAGCCACCGGGCTGTCCGTCCCAACTCCGTTCCCATCCCGTACTGAGCTCGCGGCCAAAATCGCCGTTGGTGAGCAGGTCTACGGATACGTACGCATCTGGAACATCTGGGTATGGTTCCAGATTGCCTGCCCGATCCCGCGCCCGGCATCGGAAGTAGAATGTCTTTCCAGCCACGCCCAAGGTGAACAGCCGTGACCTCTGGGATGAATCAACATTGGTAATCCAGTCCTGCCAGGTTCCAGAAGAGCCCACCCGGTATTGGACATCAAAGGAGGCTATGCCCGATGCCTCGTCGCTACCATTCCAGTAGACTGTGAATGATGGGGTGGGACTGTAGCTGTCGGTAGAGACGCTTGAAGACGGAGGAACAGCATCGATCTTCACGGACCCCATTTGTGGAGCCTCAGCGTTCCCGGCAACATCTATCGAGTAGTAGGAGAAGGTAATCACGCCCTGAGCCGATACGGAAAAGCTCGTACCCTCTCGCCAGGCGCCTCCCCCGACCCGATACTGACTTGTAGCCCATCCCGAGCCACCATCAGACCCAGTCAGGTTGACGGTGACGTCGGACCTGTACCAGCCATCACCGCCCATGGTGCCCACCGTCGCAAAAGTCGTGGTTGGAGGCGTGAGATCATACCTGAGCAGGACCATCGCGCGGCGCGTGTGATCCACGTTGCAGGCTTTGTCAGCCAGCCAAACGTAGAAAGGCACCTCGCCCTCCACCTCGGCAGAAACACAGGCCAACGAAGCCGATGCCCCCTCAATATAGGTTCCATCTGTTGGAGACGTGGGTGCATTACCCCGCTTGTAGTACGCTCCCGCAATGCCAGCCAGGTCAGTCGGATTGAGCCAACTGAGGTTGAAGCAGTCCTCTGACGACCAACCGGAAGGCTGAACCTGGATGGCAATCGGCGCCTGTGGGGCTGTCCGATCCACTTTGAACGTTGCCGTGACAACGCTGCTCACATTGCCCGCAGCATCAGCCGCCCGCCCTTCCACAGTGTAACGCCCATCGCGAGATTCAAGGTAGGCATTGCCCGGAGTCCAGCCATCCCCGCCAGCCACATGGTAACTGATCACGCCCCCCACCATTCCTGAGGGCAGATCTGTTGCCACAAAGGTAACTGTAACCGCCGAGTTGTACCATCCAGCGGTGTCACATAGCCTGCCGTTCACCAAGGTGGTGACTTGTGGCGGGGTGCGATCCAGCCGAACCGAGACCGTGACCCTATTGCGGTGGTCGCTGTTTCCGGCTTTGTCCTTCAGCCAAAGGTAGACATTGCGTGCACCATCACCGTACTGCTCCGGGACCGAAACGCAGGTCAAAGAAGTGATATTGTCCCCTTCCACCAAAGTACCATCGGTGGGCGAAACAGGCACGGTAAAGCTGTAGTAGACGCCGCCGATCCCTGATACGTCGTTGGGGTTATCCGTACGATCCCAGGCAATAAGGAAACAGTCCGTGTTTGCCCAACCACTTGGGCTAACCGATGGCACATGAAGGATTGGGCCAGGAGCCAAATAGTCCATCCCCACGCTAACGACACGCACCGGCTCTGCATTTCCCGCCAAATCGGTGGCATAGTACTCCACCTGACGCACGTATTCACTCTGTCCCTGCGGCATGCTGACCACGAACGACACCACTGGCCCGGCGGATTGCTGCCAGGTGCCCCCGTCAATGCGGTAGCGAATGCGGTCCAGCCCGGATGTTTCGGAAACGCCAAGGACCTCGTCCGATGACGACAGGGTAACCGTAACGGGTGAACCAACGAACCAACCAGCCTGTCCGGTCTTGCCATCCAATTGATGCGAGGTCATTGGCGGTGTTCTGTCCACGCGTAGGAGCGCTGTCGCCGTCTGCACCGGCTCGCTGTTGCAAGCAGCATCCATCGAGTAATACCGGATGCCATAAACTCCATCCATTGAGACAGTAAACGTATTACCCAGGACGAAGGCCGCCTCGTTTAGCTGATAGAACGTGGCGGACACGCCTGATGTGGCATCCAGGGCAATGAGGGATACAGCCACTGTTGAGGTATACCATCCGCTGGGGCTTAATGTGCCCGTATACCGTGGCTGGGCGGTCGTGGGAGGCGTAAAGTCGATGTTAATAGGAGGGCTAACGGTGCGCACCGGCTCCGCATTACCAGCCACATCGACCGAGTAGTAATCTACCGTGTGGTTGCCCTCAATGATAACCTCAAACATATTCCCTTCGAGTTGCTGCCACGCTCCGCTGTCCACCCGCCAGTAGGTCGCACTAATTCCAGAGGTCACGTCCATCGCGGACACGTTGGCTTGAACACCTGTCGTGAACCAGGTTCCACACCCGTGAGTACCGGTCAGGCTAACCACGCTGGTGTTCGGTGGTACGCTGTCCCAGCTGAAGGGCCCAATGCCAATCGCAGTGCGATAGTCCGCATTGCCAGTCGCGTCCTCTAGCCACAGGTACAGCTGGTGGATGCCCTGCGAGGGTACCTGAAGGCCACTCATTGAGCGGATATCGAACCCCACCCGCGGCGATCCAGGCGATTCGTCATCATTCCCCGTCGGTGGCGCGTTCCACTTGAAATGGACTGCCTCTATCCCCGATGGGTCGGGTGGATTGGCCCAACTGACGGCGAAGGAATTGGCCTGGCTCCAACCCTGGGGAGAAAAGAGAGGATTCACCGGCGACCCTGGAGCGGAGTTGTCGTAGGTAAAGCTCATCACAGGCGATGGAGAAGAAGTGTTACCGCAGTTGTCGATTGCCCGTGAAGCGACATCATATCGCGTGTCGAGACTAGGCATAAACGGCACCGACCAGGCCGATGAGCCCGTAGCCGGAATCCAGGTGACCCCGCTAACCCACGCCGCCCCATTGAAATACAGGCCGTCCACCTGTCTCTGGATACGCACCTCAACAGAGGCTACACCTGAAGCCACATCACTAGCCGTTCCAACTATAACGCCCGGCCAAGTTGAAGCGCTAAATCCGCCGGTGGTAAGCACGGCGGACTCGGGGGGCGTGCTGTCATGGGAGAACGTGCTCTGGCCATAGGCGGCTTGGGAAAGCCCAGCCACATCCCGCGCCCTGGATTGAACCGTGTACGTGTGTGTTCCTGGCGCGAACGAATAGGACCAGTTGCTGGTACCGGTTGCGGCAAGCCAAATGGGTGACGGTTGCCAGGAAGCCCCATTGTAATACTGCGAGTCACTGCTTCTCCGGAGCGATATCTCCACCACCTGAATACCGGATCCGGAATCACTCGCCGTACCCATGATGTGTCCGGGCCAACTTGCTGTATAGCACCCAGAGGTAGTGATGGTAGAGCTCGGGGGAAGCGTGTCCACCCGTACCATGGCTGGATCGCTGACCAGTTGTATCCCAAAACCATCCACAATACGGAACTGGATATAGTTCTGACTTTCCGTCGCCGAATGGGGAAATGCCACGTTTGTTGCCGTTAGGACTGCCGTAGTACCGATGATCTGCGGACCAGGTGAGCAGTCTTGCCATGGATCACTCCAAGAGGCGCCGCCGTTGGTGCTGATCCTGTACTGCGCAAGAGGCAGCAGCGAGGTACTGTGAGCAACTTGGATTGAGCATGTGACCGGGGTTCCGGTTACCCAACCCACAGGGCGGAATGAATGCCAGGTTTCAAGCGCAGCAGCCGACATTGGACCATCAGGAGCCAGGCGAGCCTGGGCGCCATACGAGAATGCAGGACCCAAGACGCCTACCGCAAGCAACGCTATCAAGAGAAGGCCTCTGGCCCTCATAGTCCACACTCCTTTCTCATTCCGGTGAGCCGATGGAACCGGCCTATGTGGAAGAGACCGCATACGAGGTGAAGAATACCTGGCTCCACGAATTCTCGCCAAGCCAGGTCCAAAGAGGTGACTATCGAAACCAACGCCCAGGCTTCTGGCCTAGGGTCGCTCAAACTTGTATCCAATGCCCCGCAGTGTGATCAATAGTCGGGGACTGTCTGGATCTTGCTCAATCTTGCTGCGCAGACGGCGCATATAGACAGCCAACTGGTTGCTGTAGCCATCATATTCATAACCCCATACTGCGTTCATCAGCAAATCGTGACTCAGTACACGGCCGGCATTGCGCATCAGACAGTGCAGCAGACGGAACTCGATGGGAGTCAGATCCACCGTACGCCCGGTCGCCAACTCGACCTGGTTGTTCAGCGGATCCAGGGACACTTCTCCAACGGTCAGGCGAGAGCTTGGGTCATCCGTGGCAAAAGCCTCTGCCCGCCGAAGCACCGCTTTCACACGGGCTAGCAACTCTGCAGCCTCCCAGGGCTTGGCCAGATAGTCATCGGCGCCCAATTGCAGGCCTGCAACCTTGTCACTGATTTCATCCTTCGCTGATACAAAGATGATTGGAACGTGACCCTTCTGGCGCACGCGACGACATACCTCTAAGCCATCGAGTTGAGGCATCATTACGTCGAGGATCACCAAATCAGGAGTGTCGCGCTCGATGATCTCCAGGGCCGACTGGCCATTGTCAGCGCTGATCACTTCATATCCCTCTTCGCGCAAGAGAAACGAGATCATCTTGACGCTGGGAGGATCATCATCTACTACCAGGATGCGCATGTTCACATGCCTCTCCAGATGTCCAGGCATTGGCCAGATCAAACCACCCCAATCACGGCTTGGGAATTATACCACCTCTGTTCTATGACGCCAAATGTCTCGAGTCCAGTCTCAGCCAGTTGTTCCATTGGGCAAGCAGCCACTAATTGGTGGATTGCGTCCCACCAGCTATAATGAGCTGTTTAGGAGGTGACATTCTGAGGGTACTAGCCTCGGTAATCGCCACAGTGAAAAATGAGGGAAAGACGATCCATCACCTGCTGGAATCCCTCTCCGCCCAAACCCGTCAGCCAGACGAGATCATCATCGTGGATGGAGGCTCTTGCGACGACACTCTGATGCAACTACACGAGTGGGAAGGTCGGCGTCAGATTCCGCTCCGAGTGATCTCAGAGCCGGGTAGCAACATCTCACGCGGCCGCAATGTGGCCATTGCAGCCGCAGCCGGCCCGCTGATCGCCAGCACTGATTCGGGGGTCCGCCTGGATCCCACTTGGCTCGCTAGTCTTGTCCGCCCTTATGAACTGGTAGGGCCAGCAGCACCGATCATCGCTTGTGGCTTCTTCGCGGCTGACGGCACCACGGCCTTTGAGTTCGCCATGGGCGCCACCGTTCTGCCAGTATTGGCTGACATCAAGCCCGAAAAGTTTCTACCCTCCAGCCGTTCAGTGGCATTCCCCAAGCGCGCGTGGGAGACCGTTGGAGGCTATCCTGAGTGGCTCGACTACTGCGAGGACCTGGTTTTCGACCTCTGCCTGCAAGCAGAGGGCTACCGATTCCATTTCGTTCCTGATGCGGTCGCTCATTTCCGTCCCCGCAGCAGTCTGGGCGCATTCTTCAGGCAATACTACCGCTACGCTCGCGGCGATGGCAAAGCGGATCTTTGGCGCAAGCGACACCTTGTCCGCTATACGGTCTATGGTCTGGCGGTCCCGCTGCTCTTGTGGCTGACTTGGGCAAGGGGCTGGCAGTGGGCAATTCTACTCCTTCTAGGTGCCGTTGCGATGCTCTGGACTCCGTATAGACGGCTGATCCCGCTGCTGCCCCAACTCAGGGTGGTGGATAGAGTCAGGGCGATCCTTTGGGTACCAGTTATCCGCATAACAGGTGACATAGCTAAAATCCTGGGTTATCCGGCTGGGCTATTGTGGCGGTGGAAACACCACCGCCAAATCCCCAATTGGCGCGCGCAGAAGGCGCAACCCGAGAGCGAGCGGTGACCGTGGATCTCTCTGTCATCATCGTGAACTATAACACCCGCGATCTGCTTCGGGACTGCCTAAAGTCTGTGCTCGCCAGCGAAGGCAATCTGGAGCTGCAAGTCATAGTGGTGGATAATGGGTCACTGGACGGCAGCCCGGACATGGTTCGCCAGGAGTATCCTGAGGTCCAACTCATCGCGAGCGACATCAACGGGGGCTATGCGTACGCCAACAACCTGGGGATCCACCACGCGACGGGACGTTATGTGCTTCTGCTCAACCCCGACACCGTGCTTCCACCTACCGCCCTTGACAGCACACTTTCTTTCCTGGAGACCCATCCTGAGGTGGGGGTTGTAGGTCCCAAGCTGGTGCTAGCCGACGGAAGCCTGGATCTTGCCTGTCGTCGCAGTTTCCCAACCCTTGAGATCGCCCTCTACCGCCTGCTAGGATTGAGCAAACGTTACCCCTCTAGCCCCCGATTCAATCGCTACAACCTGGGCTACCTGGACCCTGACCAGCTGTCAGAGGTAGACTCCGTTGTCGGTGCATTCATGATGATGCGCCGCGAAGCCTTGGAGCAGGCAGGGCTGCTCGATGAGCGGTTCTTTGCCTTCGGTGAGGATCTGGATCTCTGCTACCGGATCAAAGTCGAGCAGGGCTGGAAAGTCTACTACAATCCTGCCGTAGTCGTAACTCACTACAAGGGCCAGGCAATGAAACAGCGGACGGTTCCGATGACCATGCACTTTTACCGTGCGATGTGGCTATTTCATCAGAAACACTATGCCCGGCGTACTTTCTTCTTGTTGAACTGGATGGTAGCGCTGGGCACGGCATCCCTCTGCTGCCTCGCCTTGGGCATCAATGCGCTGCGCCCGGCTGAGAAACGAAAGGTGGGACTGTGAGCTTGATCCTCGTTACCAACGATGATGGAATCCAGTCTCCCGCTTTGGCGGCCCTGCGGCGTGAGTTGCAGGATGTAGGCGATGTCATTGTCTTTGCCCCCGATCACAACTGGTCCGCGGCCAGCCATACGCGTACGTTCCACAAGCCGCTGCGCGTCTTTGAGGGAAAGCTCACCGATGGTAGCGCAACGCTTACTACAAATGGCGGACCAGCAGACTGTGCAGCGCTCGCTGCTCTGGGTGTCTTCTCGCGCCGTCCCGATCTCGTGGTCTCTGGCATCAATGCCGGCGCGAACCTGGGTCGCGATGTGATCCTTTCCGGAACCGTGGCGGCAGCCATGGAGAGCTTTATGTCAGGAATACCGGCCATCGCTGTGTCACTGCACATTGAGGAAAGCCAGGCGCCGGACTATGATTGCGCGGCTCGCTTTGCCGCGCAACTGGCACGCCAGGTGCTGTTCAGTGGACGCAAAGACTTGCTTCTCAATGTCAACGTGCCCAATATACCCTGTGACCGTATCACCGGAGTCGAGATCACTCGACTGGGCAAGCTCATATATCAAGAGTCGCTGATTGAAAGGGAAGATCCCCACGGCCACAAGTACTACTGGTTCGGTGGAAGCCCGCCTGATCGGGTATTGGAGGCCGGCACCGACGTGGCCGCGGTGGCTGCCCACCGAGTTTCCGTGACGCCCCTGCAGCACGACCTTACTGACTACGGTATCCTGGATGAGCTCAAGGCCTGGGGCCTGGGGTAGTAGGCCGCGGGTTTGTTGCCCTCTCGCCTTTGCCCTTTCAGGCGCAGGAACCCTATAATCGCAGCGGGAGGAAGCGCCCTCATCGGCAAGGATGCCCCGGCCTCTGTGTGTCAACTGCTGAGCCCGACGACGGGAGCTGGAGGATAGACAGGTGACCAAGAACAAGTACGCCTTCTTCGGTGATACGTTTGTGCCCATTGAGATGGCTCAGGTCAGCATCATGACCCACGCCTTCAATTACGGTACCGGCTGCTTCGAGGGCATTCGGGCCTACTGGAACGATGAGGAGCAGCAGCTCTATGTGTTCCGCATGGCCGAGCACTATGCCCGCATGCACAGGTCGTGCCGAATCTTGCTCATTGACCTCCACTACAGCGTGGAGGAGCTCGGGAGGCTTACCCTGGATCTGTTGCGCAGGGAAGGCTTTCGCGAAGACTCGTACATACGGCCACTGGCTTTCAAGTCCTTGGAGGGCATTGGCGTGCGCCTCCATGGCATTCCAGATTCCTTCGCGATGTTTGCCGTACCCTTTGGCAAGTACATTGAGCAAGAAGAGGGAACAAAGGCCTGCATTGCCAGTTGGCGACGAATCAACGACGCCTCCATACCGGCCAGAGCCAAGTGCACCGGTGCATACATCAACTCAGCGCTGTGCAAGAGTGAAGCGGAGATGAATGGCTTTGATGAAGCTATTGTCCTTACCCAGGACGGTGAGGTCTCCGAAGGCAGCGCCGAGAACCTGTTTGTCGTGCGCGATGGGGTTCTGGTTACACCAAGCGTTTCGGCCGACATTCTGGAGGGGATCACCCGCGACACCATCATTTCACTTGCCCGCGAAGAACTGCACATTCCAGTCGTAGAGCGATCCATCGACCGTACCGAGCTCTATATCTGCGAAGAGGCTTTCTTCTGTGGCACTGGCGTCCAGGTGGCCGCCATCGCCAGCATTGATCACCGCCCCGTTGGTGAGGGGCGAATGGGACCGATTACCCAGCAACTGCGGAAGCTGTATTTCGACGTCGTGCGCGGCAACGCACCCAAGTACAGGAGTTGGTGTACGCCCGTGTTCACCAAGTCAGCCTGAGGCCGCTGGAAGGCTGTGCCCATGGAAGAACGCATCATCTCGCCGCAACTGAGAGCCGATGAAGCCAATCTGGATTCGAGCCTGCGCCCAAGGCGCCTAGCCGACTATATCGGGCAAGACCGCATCAAGGAGAACCTGGGCATTTGTGTCGCTGCCGCACTCGGACGCAGTGAACCTCTGGACCATGTGCTTCTCTACGGACCGCCGGGATTAGGCAAGACGACCCTGGCTTTCGTGATTGCCAATGAGATGGGCGTGAATATCAAGGTGACGTCTGGCCCCGCCATTGAGCGTCCCGGAGACCTGGCTGCCATTGTCACCAACCTGCGCAAGGGAGACATCCTGTTCATTGACGAAGTGCATCGCCTCGGTCATGCGGTGGAAGAAGTCCTCTATCCCGCCATGGAGGACTTTAACCTGGACATCATGATCGGAAAGGGTCCCAGTGCTCGGAGCGTTCGGCTCAGGCTGCCGCCATTCACCATCATTGGTGCAACGACGCGCATCGCCATGATGACTTCGCCCCTGCGCGACCGATTCGGCATCGTTTATCGCCTCGACTTTTACGACCCATTGGCGATGAAGGCCATTGCACAACGATCCGCCAAGATACTGGGGATCCCCATTGATGCCGGAGGGACTGAGGCCATCGCGCAACGAGCGCGTGGGACTCCCCGTGTCGCTAACCGGCTCTTGCGGCGAGTCCGTGACTATGCCCAGGTGCGCGCTCAGGGCACCATCACCCAGACCGTGGCGGATGAAGCCCTAGGACTCCTGGAGGTGGACTCCCTTGGTCTGGATGACACCGACCGCAAGATCCTTCAGGTGATCATCGCCAAGTTCGGGGGCGGTCCTGTGGGCCTGGAAACGATCGCCGCCGCTCTCAGCGAGGAGGCGGACACCATCATGGATGTCTACGAGCCCTACCTCCTGCAGCTTGCATTCCTGGAACGCACCTCCCGCGGGCGCGTTGCCACAAAGAGCGCCTATCAACACCTGGGCATCCCCTACGAACCCCCGTCCCCACAACCCGCCTTGCTGTAACATGCCCGAACCTGTCACTGTCATCGATGCGGCCGGCCAGCGGCTCTCCCCCTGTTCCGAAGAGAAGGCTCAGGCAATGCTGGATGCGGGGAAAGCCACCCTGGTCAGCTCATCACCACGTACGATCCGGCTGCCGTTTACAGCAAGGCTGAGAACTCCTCGGGAACCGGAGCCATACTACGAGGGTCGCACTCTGCTTCTGCACATTTGTTGTGGGCCTTGCAGTACTGCCTCGATCGAGCAACTACGCCGTCAAGGATTTGCCGTCAGTGGGTTCTGGTACAATCCGAATGTTCATCCTCAAGCAGAACACGACAGGCGTCGCGAATGCGCCGAGGACTATGCCCAGCGTGTCTCACTACCCTTGATCCACTGGCATGATTATGACATGCCGGCCTTTTTTCGTGCCGTGGCCGGACACGAGAGCCATGGCGAGCGGTGTGCAATCTGTTATCGGCTGAGGCTAGAGTGCACGGCCAGAGTAGCGCGAGACAGAGGCTTCGAGTTCTTTAGTACCACCCTCCTCATCAGTCCCTACCAGCAGCAAGCGCTTATCCGCAAGGTCGGAGAGGAGCTGGGCCAGCTACACGGAGTCGATTTTTACTTTGAGAACCTACGCAAAGGCTGGAGTGAAAGAGGTCGCTTGTCTAGGGAGCTTGGCCTCTACCAGCAGCGCTATTGTGGATGCTTGTACAGTGAGTGGGAAGCCAGTCAGCACCGCTCAGAGGGCAGCGGCGGTTAACACCGCTTTGACTGATACCCAGTCAATCGCAGTCTTGTTACCCAGGTAAAAGAGGTGCGTCGGGCAGTTGCAGTCAGATGCGCCGAACCCCGCTGGTCCGCTCTGCACCCCAGGAAGCTGTCGCAGCGACTGGGCCCATCGACACTCCAGACGCCGCCCGGAACAATCCACGTACAGGTCCATGATGCAGGCCTGGCTCAACAAATAGTCCACGTGCCAATGTTTTCTTTTCTGGCTCCTGCGGTGTCGCTCCAGTCGCCCTCTCAGACCTCCGCTGCCCAACGCGCTCCCCACATAGGCGTAGACACCCGGCCGGAAATGGAAGCAGCCCAACTTGCCCACGGCTATGGCCGCCTCTGCAACTTCCAAGAAGAGCACATACGTTCCGCGGGGAACTTGGGTCTCGGCTTCTCTGGTCATGCAGATGCTCTCCCTGAACTGGACAAAACGCGGGATTGTTCCCGCGATACTGGCCCGTCAGCTCGCACGATAGGATACCTCATGATGCTCCAAGGATAGTACTGTTGCTGCGGACTACCCCGGTTGGCGAATCAGAATCGCCAATCTATAATCGCTCCAGACATCCTCGCCCAGAGATACGCTGCAAAAAGGACTTGGCCGATGCCAGATGAACGAGTGCTGGTCGCGGACGATGAAGCCAGTGTACTGGACATGTGTATCCGTGCCCTCGCCATGGAGGGGTACTTGGTCAGCGGTGTCACCAGTGGACAAGCCGCCATTGAACTGGCACGGAGCCAGCCCTTTGACCTCTTGGTCACCGATATCCGCATGCCCACCGTGACCGGATTGCAGGCTTTTCAGACCATCCGAGAGCATAGCCCGGACATTGTAGGGATTGTGATCACCGCACATGGTGCGGTGGACACAGCTATCGAAGCCCTCAAGCTGGGTATGTACGATTTTCTGCTCAAGCCCTTTTCCCTGGATGAGCTGAGCACCACCGTCGCGCGGGCCTTGGAGCAGAAAAGGGTTACCAAGGAGAACGCGCGTCTCAAGGCTCTAATTCCGTTGTTCCAAGTGAGCCAAGCCTTTGGCACCATGGCTGACCTACGTTCACAGCTGTACCAGGTGGTTCTGGCGGCCGTACAGGAGACTGCAGCACACATGGGCATTCTCGTCCTCAGAAGTGAGGCCAGCCAAGACTATCAAACCACTCAGCTCGTCCATGCATCGGGCGTCCAGCCATCCACCAGAGCGCCCGAACTGAGCCCCGCGCTCCTCTCCCAAGTCGCAACACAGCAACAAGCTATCCTCTGGCAGGCAACGACCAGCCCTTACCCCTTTTTCGCCAGCAGTGCGTCTGTGGAACAGCCCTTGACGGGTGCTGTCCTTCCCCTCATTGTCAAAGGAGAGTTGCTGGGAGTACTGGCTCTGACCAAACGCCAGTGGGATACAGCTTTCACCGACAGCGACATGGGCTTCCTGTCGGTCCTGGCCAGTCAGGCGGCCACGACGGTGCAGAACTCACGCCTATTGACGCGAATCGGTGATATGTACGCCAAGCTGTCCATCCTGGATCATCTCAAGAGCGAGTTCATCAATCTGGCTGCCCACGAACTCCGCACCCCCATGGCAGAGATCAAAGCCTACTTGGCGCTCATTGAGCAACAGGGCGACGCAACTGAAACGCCTCACTACGCCGCTATCACGCGCGCTGCTACCCGCTTGGAGCAGCTAGTCAATCAAATGACGGACCTCAGCTTTCTCGAGGCCAACGAGGTTGAGCTCCAGCCAACCACGTTCTCCTTGGCGCAGGTTGTCGCCTCATTGGCGGAGCAGACAGCCTCCCTGACTGCGGCGCGCGGACAATCCCTTGTGGTACAGATCGCGCCCGACTTTCCCCTGGTCCATGCCGATGCGCCAAAGGTCAAGATGATCCTCGAGAACCTGCTAGTCAACGCCATCGACTTTACGCCCAGAGAGGGGACCATCACCATCGGCGCGGCAGTGCGAGGGAGTGAGTTGCGCGTATGGGTCAGTGACACTGGGATCGGTATCCCGAGACAAGAATGGGAATGGGTATTCAAGGCCTTCTATCAGCTTGAGAGTTCGCTCCTAAGGGAGCGCGGTGGAATCGGGGCAGGCTTGTCCATCGCCAAGAAACTGGTAGAACTACACGGCGGCTCGATTTGGCTTGAGAGCACCGTCGGTCAGGGCAGCACCTTCACCTTCGCGCTACCCCAGTCGATTGCCCCAGACGGCGCCTAGAACCCCCTTATCCCATCATGAGGCACCAACGGTCTCGTGCTCCCGAGCCTAGCTCGTCTTGAGATCGTACGAGCGTACGCTACGCATGTCCTGGCCGACTAACCACAGTGCTCTCTTTTCTGCCTCGTAGAGGATCCGCTCTTCGTCCAAGGTCGTCAGTTTGCCCTCGCGCAGCAGAACCTGGCCGTCCACAATAACATGGCTGATGTCAGGGCTTTTAGCAGAGTACATCACGTTCGACAGCAGGTTGTGGCGGGGCCGTAAATGAGGGCGGCGAAAGTCGAACAAGATCAGGTCAGCCGGCCGACCAACCTCCAGAACGCCACTCTCAGGAAAACCCAGCGCACGGGCCCCACCCTGTGTTGCCAGCCGCAGCGTCTGCTCGGCTGGGAGGATGACAGGGTCCAGGTGATGATTCTTTTGCATCAGCGTGGCTAGACGCGCTTCCTCCAGCATGTCGAGGTCATTGTTGGAAGCAGGCCCGTCTGTACCCAGGGCAACATTGACGCCGCGCTGCAGCAACTCTGGCACCGGCGTCACGCCCATCCCCAGTTTCATATGGCAATTGGGACATTGCACTACACTGACCGGCTTGGTCTGCAGAATGTCCATGTCATCGGGTGTGATGTAGATGCAGTGCGCCGCGATGGTGGGACGATCCAGCACTCCGAGTTCCGCGAGGTATCTGACCGGCGTCACGCCGTGTTTCGCCAGGGAGTCCTCCAACTGATCGCGAAACTCGGCCACATGGAGGTGTAGTCCAACGTCAAGCTGCTCCGCCCTGTGCGCTACTTTGGTAAGGAACTCTGGGGGACAGGCATATGGAGAATGGGGCCCCAAGACCGTGCGGATGCGGCCATTGGCCTCGCCTTGCCAGCGCTGGACAAATTCAACGGTTTCCTCCAACCCCCGTCCAATCTCGGTCTCCGCTCCCATCCCGAAGACGCACCAGGCCAAGGTCGCGCGGAGTCCGGCTTCCTGAACCACCTCAGCTACCGTATCCATGTAGAAGTAGTGATCGGCAAAGCCCACCGTTCCGGAGCGGATCATCTCAGCCGCCGCCAGATAGGCTCCCCAGCGCACATCCTCACGGGTTAGCGCTGACTCCGCCACCCAGATTCGCTCATTCAGCCAGCGATCAAACGGAAGATCGTCAGCCCATCCTCGTTCGAGAGTCATCGGTGAGTGGTTGTGCCCATTGAAGAAGCCGGGCATAGCGACATGGTCCGCGCCGCTGATGACATCATCGGGGCTCCACTCGGCGGGAGCTTTGCCCAGCGACAGGATATTGCCTTTCTCAATCGCGATGTCTACCCTTCGCAGCACCTCACCGCTATCGTTGAGAGTAAGTACATCCACATCTTTGATCAGCAGCTTGCCCACAGTCTCTCCTTTTCAGATAGCACAAAGGGCCCCTGATAAATCAGAGGCCCCTTATGCCGAGGCATCACCGACGGTGGTGGTGCGTACTAGAGCGCACCCCTCCCGGTGATGCCCCTTGGTTGGTAACTATCTATCACGGGCATCACCTCCTTGAACATAGGATGGCAGTTGTGCCGGTGCTCCTCGGGATGATGCAATCACTTTACCGCAAATCCCCATCCCTGTCAAGTCATTGCTGTGCGGTGTCCAAGACATACT
>DDYO01000207.1 GCA_002348045.1 Anaerolineales bacterium UBA2232 | reverse complement strand
CCCCCGCCGCCTGTGGGCGGCCGGTTGCCGTCGGCCAGCAGCTCGTTGGCGACCACGCGGTGCACGAGCGGCACCACATCGGGGTCCTCCGGGTCGCCGTAGCGCAGAAACGCGGCGACGTGCTGGGGCAGATAGCAGTCGCTGCTGCGGTTATCCGGGCGCTCGACCTTGAGCCGCTGCGCTGCAGACCGCAGCTCGGGACGCCCGGGCGGCACGCCCACGCGTGCGAGCATGGCCAGATCACGCCCGGGCCGCGCCCACTGGGCGGTCTTGATCCCCGGCGGCCATGCGAAGCCGTCTGGGTCCTCCAGCATTTGGAGCACGCGCTGGATGGGGGGCCAGGCATAGACTGCCGCAGCGGCCTCTCGCACGTCCGGATCGTCATCCGCGCGGCCGAGCAACTCGCGCAGCGTGCGCCAGCGCACGCAGGGGTTGCCGGGCTCCAGCAGCCACGCCACGACCGGTTCCTGCTCCGGGGATCGCCTTGGGCCAGCCTGCTGTTTCATCGCACGTTTCCTCTCTATGTACACGCCTTCCCTGTCGAACGCGACCGATGAGCCGTTCGCGTCAGCGGGTAGGCTCCATCCGTTTGCTGGCACAACATGCTGTCTGCCTTCGGTTCATAAGCCTCCCGGTCTGTGCCCTGCTGTGTGTCGCCTGCCCGGGTTCGCGACTGGGCTCTTCACTGGTTGGGTCGGCTCATCACTGCGTTCGGCAGCGCGCTGTTGTCCAGCCCCTCACTGTGCCTTTGGCCATCGCGGCGGGGTGGCCGGTGCGGTCGTCTGCGCTTCAGTGCCCTGCACTTGTTCTGTACCTGTGTATCGTTGCGAACCACTGTGTATACGGATTCCGTCCTTATCGCTGACCAAGAAAGTTGGACGGAATCCGCTAACTCTCCCAAGAGAGCTGCATTCACGGAGATCTTCTGTACAATGCGCCTTGATACGTTCCTCTGCGGATTATTCGGTGCCATTCCACAATCCGCAGCATATGCCAAGACCCGGAACCCGCAAAATGAAGGGGACCGGCCATGGAGCCACCCCCAACATCCAGGAAACTCTGAGGCCAGGTGCGCGACGCTCTGCGCCAAACGCCCCAAGCGCCTGCCCACCGTCCTCACCCAGGAGGAAACGCGCCGGCTCCTGGGCCAGTTGTCGGGCGTGTTCTAGAGCTGACGCTGCGGAACCACGTGTAGGGGCAGCGGCCCCGGCGGGAATCCGCCAATACTCCGCGCAGAGGCCAATCCGAATCTACGGATGGCTGAACCGCCATAGCTG
The DNA here is from genome assembly GCA_002348045.1 of Anaerolineales bacterium UBA2232. Next base: position 6,768 of record DDYO01000207.1, on the reverse strand, counting down.
GGCCAGTAGACAGTTGCGCCCATCACACGCTTGTGGTAGAATGAGCGTATAAATCGGGTGGAGTTTTACCGCAAATGACGGAAATAGTGTCCTCGATTTCAGTCGCTCGCCGACTTCGCCAGGGCGACCTGTTCTACTTCACCCCTACGCTCCTGGCGGACTTGCTTGGCCTGACTCAGAGGCAGGCGTATCGTCTGGTCGCACGGCTCAGAGCTGAGGGGCTGGTGNNGAAGGGCAAGTATCTCCTCTTGGGGCTCGAACCCGAGATGGTGCTCTCCAATCCCACCTACATTGCCAGCCATCTGGTCACCCCCGGGTATGTGTCCTACTGGTCCGCTTTGCACCGGTATGGGTTCACCGAGCAGGTGCCCATGACCACCTTTGTGGCGACGACACGAAAGAGGCGCCCGGTCAGCTACCGGGGCTTTCGTCTCCAATTCGTGGCTATAAAGCCGCATAAGTTCTTTGGCTACCGCCGGGAGGAGGTCGGAGATCTGCCGGTCGTCATTGCCGACGAGGCCAAGGCCATTGTGGATAGTCTTGATCTTCCACAGTATGCCGGAGGCGTTGGCGAGGTGGCGAAAGCTCTGCGGATAGCGCTCGAGACCGTGGATGTGGCCACCCTAGTGGATTATGCCAACCGAATGGAGAACAAGAGCCTGGGCTCCAGGCTGGGGTACCTGCTGGAGCGCTACGGGCGATCCGGCGAAGGGCTGGCGCATTCGGCGAGTCCGGTCAAACTGGACCCAACGCGGCCCCGTGGCGGCCCCGTGGTTGCGCGCTGGCAGGTCGTTGCCAACATCCCCGAACGCGATTTTACCGATGGGGAGGAAGTGAGCTGATGCTGACCAGGACACAGATCCAGCGCATAGCTCAGCGAGCCGGCATCGGGATGCAGGTCCAGGAGCGGGATTACGTGCAGCATCTGCTCCTCTGGCTGCTCTATTCGCGCAGTCAGGCCCTGATCTACAAGGGTGGTACCGCCCTGCGGATGGTCTATCACGGCAGTCGCTACTCCGAGGATCTGGACTTCAATGGCCCGGGCGATATCGTAGCACTGCAGATGCTGGGGCAGGAGATCATCACCCGGTTGCTGGACTTCGGTATCGCTGCAGAGAGACGCCGCGAATGGGTGTCTGGCGTAGGATACAGCTTTGACGTTAGTTTCCAGGGACCGTTGTACGATGGGGAGCCGCATAGCAAGGGGAAGGTACGGGTGGACGTCAACCTACGACCCGAAGACGTAGCGGTGCGTCGTGAGTTGGTGACGTCCGAGTACGACGATGTACGGCCATTCGTCGTGACGGTCCTGACACCGGAGCATCTGCTGGCGGAGAAGGTTCGAGCCTTGCTCGTGCGGGGTAAGCCGCGCGATCTGTACGATATCTGGCTGATGCTCAATCAGGAAGTCCCGTTGGAGGATGAGCTGGTCGAACGCAAGCTCGCGCTCTATGAGATGAAGTGGGATCGGGATAAACTGGCGGCGGCGACAGATCGGGCCGGCTCTGATTGGGAGCGTGACCTGAGACATCTACTGCCTCAGTATGTGCCATACGGAGTCGTGCGAGAAGGTGTGATTGCTCGGCTTGGCTAGGAAAGGCCAGCAGGATTGCGGACGGGACGTTTGGCGCTGTTCGATGCCGACCCGACACCTCGCCCAGCCGATGGCCACAAAGCCGCACATACACCATTGGACCTTCCCGCTCGGGGGCGACGCAGGAAAAGGACATCATTCCGGCGCGGGGTGGCCTGGCGTTTCATCCATGGCTCTGATCGGACCGTGCGCGGGATACACCCGGGTAGCCCCCTTCTTGCGGAGGCGTCTCCAGGTCGTCAGAGCGACGGGGTTGTCGAAGGCATAGGTTTCAGGCGGGAGATCGCCGGTGAAGACCGAGCCGTCATCCAGCAGGAGCGAGACACAGTGCTCGGAGTGGCCGGGGGTATGCAGGATCTCCCCAGCGATCCCGATCTGGCCCAGGAGCCGGCGGCTCTGCTCGAATGAGATAACTATGTTGCCATCCCCAGTGATCTCGACGTAGTTGTCTCCCGGCTTGGTCCAGGTCTTCATCAGGGGGATGGCGCCAACCTGGACATCGAGGACGAGGAGGGGAATGCCTTCCTTCTTCAGCTCCTCGGCAAGACCCGCGTGGTCGATGTGATAGTGGGTGGCGAGCGCGTAGCGAATCTCTCGGAGGGGCACGCCCATCCGCTTGAGGCTCGCCTTCATGGTTCCGAGTGTCCCCGGCCAGCCGATGTCAACCAGCAGCCGCGACGTGCCCGCGCTGACGACCCAGTAGTTGGTCGAGCGATAGCCCACATTGACGATCGTAATAGGTTGTGCTTCGCTCTCCGAAGCCATCCGCGACCTCTCTTCTGCGTGACCCGTTTCCAGGCTCTGATCTGGCTCTCGGTGCGGGATCTAGACCTTCAGCGAGCCACGGAATCCCCTGACGCCGTAGTAGGAAGGTGCAGAATTGTGGTACACAAAGACATGGTTGTAGCGACGATCGGCGAACAGGGCACCGCCGAGCCTTCTGATCTCAGGAGGTGTTTTTAGCCAGCTCGACGTTTTCGTATCGAACTCGCCAAGTTCCTGCAGCTCTCGATATTGCTCTTCCGTCAGGATCTCGATGCCCATGGCAGTCGCCATATCCACAGCAGAATCTCCCGGCTTATGCTCTTTCCTGGACTCCAGTGCCTCGCGGTCATAACACACATTTGTGCGGCCTTTGGGGCTTTCTGCCGAACAATCGTAGAAAACGAATTCGCCCGTCTGTGTAGCGTGACCCACGACATCTGGTTCGCCGCCGGTTCTCTCCATTTCACTGAGCGACCAGAGTTTTCCAGGATTAGCTTCCAGCTTTGCCTGGACTTCGGCCCATTCAAGACCTCCATGGCGGTTCATGTTTTTCTCGAAACGGGCCTTCAGTGCGCTGAGAAGCGCCTCGCGTTGTTCAGGTGACAACTCTTTGGTGTCGGTATTCGTGCTGTTCATGCTGGACCATCCTCTCCTTTGAACGGGTGTGTCAGGCGTATAGACTGAGAACCACCTCACCGGCCGATCCTGCGAGCGCATCGGCCAACCGTCCTGTATCGCAGGGGGCGACCGTGGCGCTCATCGGCGGTCCGAGCTGCACCTAACGACCGCAAGCTAGGACTAGTGCCTTCCCTGTCGAGATCTATAGTGGAGGTGAACCATGCCGTTACCAAAGCGGTGTACCTCCAAGAGCTCCAGATCCAAGCGGACACTCTCAGGGAGTGATGGTTTGCCGCCTCCCAATATGATAGGTGCGAGGAAGAGGTGGCACTGGTCGATCAACCCTGCTCTGAAGGCGTGTCCGGCGAGATTGGGACCGCCGATGCCGATATCCTGCCGGGCAGTTGCTCTCAGATGTCGGATTGCCTCGGGATCGAAGTCTCTCTCAATCCGCGTCTTGCGCGTGGATACCGCCTTCAGAGTCTTGGAGTACACGATTTTGTCGGCTGCCTGCCAGATTTCCGCGAAGTCTGCCATGAGTGGGGATGAAGCGCCCAAACTGGGGTCAGTCTCCCATACCGCCATAGTCTCATACATCCGGCGACCATACAGAAAAGTGCCGCTCTCTCGCACGAGATCGTTGATGTAGCCGTGCACTTCATCGTCTGGTGCTGACCAATCGAAACTCCCGTTTGTGTCCTCGATATATCCATCAAGCGACGAAATCGCGAAGTAGACGAGATTTGCCATCGTTGACCTCCTCTTGTGAAATCGTCCAGCCGCCGTACGCGACCGCGCCAAACACCATACCCAGGACGAAACATATGACGCTGAGGAACATGATGATCACGTCGGCGCGCCGGAGGCACTCAGCTCACTCATTGACTGGGCCGCGAAGCGGTAGCCCTGCAGTAGTCTCCCCTTGAGCTGGTCCGTCGCCATATGCAGCAGCGGCGCAAGGACGCCGCACCAGAGCAGGATCTGCCGGAAGACATCTCTTTCATTGACAACTGAGCGCATCGGTTTCCTCCTACGGACCCGTGTCGCGTGTGTCCGTCTAGCGACCAGCGTCAGCCGCCGCGCCCATCGACATCCAGATTGGCAAACAACTCATCTACACCCCCATCCATCCAACGGACAAGACGAGGAACCCTCAAGGATTCAGCTTCGCTGCCCTGCCAATTGATCTGTTGTATCTCGTGTTCAATCTGATAGAGGGTCAGGCGCTGCGCAAGATCGGGAACTTGGGCGCATGTGGGTGATGCCTCGAACAGGGCACGCAGGAACTCTCTCAGATCGATGTCAGGTTTGGGCGGATAAAGGCACCAGTGGATGAGATGGCACAGCTCGAAATCCGCTTCACCATACTGTGAGCATTCCCAGTCAATCACTCCCGAGAATCTCCCCTGATGAAGCAGCATGTTCCTCGGGTGGAAATCGTTGTGTAGAAGCTTGGGCCCAGTCTGGTATTCCAGCACCGCACTGGACGCCTGCAGAAACCGATAGGCTCTTTCGAAAACCTGGATGCTTTCGCTCCTCAGGTGCGCTTTCTCGGACTCTTGCCTGAGGAGCTCCCAGTATTCATGATGACCCTCTCGCCAAGTTCCGGAAAAGTGCGCAAGCGCCGGCACATAGAGTCCTATGTCATAGGCCGTTCCGCTGAACTCATGCAAGGTGTCCAAGAAGACCGCGATATCCCTCCCCAGTTGCCTTTGCTGCGCTTCAGTGGTCTCTCGATAAACACTGATAAAGTCGTCGCCCGGCAGCAAGGTCAAGAGGGTGTAGTAGATGGGCCCGGCTTCCCGCTGAAGCACTCCTGTGTGGATGATCTTCGGAACGAAATCCAGCGTGGCGACGCGTCTGAATTTATCCTGTTCAAGCGTCATGGGTGTTTCCGACACCCGCAAGAGGAGTGCCTGATTGATGAGGAATATCTGCTTGCCAAAGCTTCCGGTGATCGATTTCAAGTCCTTGATCTCGATCTGATACTCGGCACATATCCGGCGTACTTCTGTGAGGTCAATCTCCTTTTTCAACCTTTTCCTGCCTGTTTGATGTTCTGCCACACGCCTACGAGCTGGCTGCCGGCCTCCGGGGCTTGATCGGGAAGAGAAGATCTAGCTGCACCTCTCCCTGTGAGTCGGCATCCGACGGGTCGATGTGGTGGATGTAGTCCAGAACCTCCTCCAGGAGTCCGCCCATGCAATCGCGGTCGCCCCAGTTCTCCTCATACCGGGGGCTCTCGCTTACCCAGCGACATAGCCATTCCCACTGCTCGAACTGACCCATCGCGATGGCGTGCGCGGCGTAGAGGCCACCGGCAAAGTGCTTCTTGGTGAGGTGGGCGGGCACCTCCAGATCGTCGGGGATCGTGACCCATACCTCATAGCCGTAGTCGGGCCGCTCGGGGGACGGGTCCGGGTGGTTGAAGCCGTAGTGTCGTAGATCGGGTTTGATCCGGGCCAGCCCGCTGTCCCGCACAAGGCGATCGAGGGGTAGACCGGCGTTCATCTCCGGGTCTGGTCCGATGAAATGGCTGGCAGCCACCGTGGCGGGTGGCAAGTACACGATCCGCACGTTGGTCAGCCTCTCCGTCTGGTCACTGGCCTGTTTCTGCTCGTCCATGGTCCCTCCCTCGTCAGGTCGGTTGCCCGCAAGCCAGGCGTCATGGGCGCGTGGGCGGCGCGGATGCTCTCTCTGGTTCAGTCATCGTGGATTTGCAGTTGGGCGTACTGCGTTCCGGGTCATGGCTGCTGATGACGTCAGAGATGAGCTGCGGCCCAGGGCGCCGGCTCCATCTCTCTGTTATGGCTCTCCACAGGCAAGCGCATATGGCGGCCAGATACGGGAACAGGCGCATGCCCCGTGGCCCTCTGGCGCTCGTAGGCATTCAGCTGCGCTCGGGCCGCGCTATCTCCTCTTCACGGGGAAGCATACATCGACCTTGTACGGCTCTCCGTTCGTGTACCGCTCGAAGCTGAAGGAACCCGCCAAGGCATACCCGGACGAGGGCAGCCAGACCTCGGTGGCATGGCGCTGGACGGTGCCGAACAACCCATAGTCATTGTCTGGCAGGGCAAAGACCGCGATCTGGCACCGGGGAACCCGATACAGGAAGAACGCCGGATTGCCCTCAGTCTCCGGCGTGGCCTCGAAGGCGGCGAAGTAGTAGTGCTGATGGTCATTGCCGGGGAACTCAGGCGGCAGCACGAGGACACCATAACCGACGGGGCCGATCTTCGGTAGCCCTGTCTGCAGACGGATCGCGAACAACCGGTCCCACGCCGCGCCGGGACATACCTTGCCTGTATCGCCGAACTGCGGACAGCCCGCCAGTAAGAGTGAAGGCTGGAACTCGAAGGTGGGCTGGATGTCCATGCGGGCCCCTTTGCCGTTAAGAACAGACTGTAAAACTTGAGTAATCTAACTATTCAGACCCTTGAACGTGTTACTTTTCAGTATAGGCCACGACGCAGGGCCTGTCAATGACGGGGACCGGCCTGGGAACCCACCCCTCGGCTACCCCGGCCCAGCGACCTTGGGCTGCTGCGGCTCGGGGAAATCGCTGCTCACAGTCGCGCCGTAGCTGGGGTGCGCCGACGTGCCTCCGTCTTTCCTCTCGCGTTGTCCCTCTGGCTTGCCGGCAAGCCAGCGGAAGCTAGAATGATGTAGCGATTGCCGGTCATCCAACTGACGACCTGGCTCCCGGTACGCCTGCTAGTGTTCTCAAGCAAGCGCAGCTGCCTAAGTCTGAGAGGAAGGGTAAGTAGGTGAGATGTACCGTCTCCTGG
>DDYO01000104.1:43036-49219 GCA_002348045.1 Anaerolineales bacterium UBA2232 | reverse complement strand
ACGGTCAATGAGTAGACGCGGCGCCTGGCATTGGTGTTCCCAGGGCTGATCACCATCCGATCGAGAGACGATGAGCGAGCCTCGGCGGAAGTCCAAGGTCAAACATCAGACGTTGCGTCTCTTCAATCGGATAGGGTACACGGCGATACTCAATGGTCTTGCCGGCAAGGTCAAGGAGGGCATAGCTTGCTCGTGGATCGGCATCCCTGGGTTGTCCGACCCCACCCGGGTTGATGAGCAAACGGTCCGCTGTCAACTGGATGGTTTCTCCAGGGTTCACGTCGAGGGTCTCACAGTGATGAAGCGAGCCAACATCACGATAGATCGAGGGGATATGCGTGTGCCCAAAGAGACAATAGAGCGTTTCAAAGTGAGCCAGGTTCGCTGCTGCCACAAAAGAATGGCTAATGTACTCCCACACAGGATGGCGAGGGCTGCCATGGACGATGGTGAAATCACCTTCGACTATCGTATCAGGTAGTTCCTCTATATACTGCCAATTATCTGGCGTGAGCTGTTCCCGAGTCCACAGACAGGCTCTCAGGGCATCCGGATTGAAAGCCTCAACATCCAGCTTGTCGATGGCGGCTCGGTCGTGGTTGCCCGCAACGCAGACGTGAGGAAATGCCCTCAGCCTTTCAACGCACTCGTTGGGCTGGGGGCCGTAGCCAACAAGATCGCCCATGCACCAGATCATGTCGAACGGTCCAGCCGTCGCAAGGACGGCCTCAAAAGCGGCCAGATTGCTGTGAATGTCAGAGATGAGCAGATAAGGCACGGGTATCGCTGGGAGGCTCCTTTCGCGAGTCGGTTGTCATGTTAGCACAGGTTGGTCACCACACCAAGCGCACCCAAACCTGCCAACCACGATACTTGTCCCGTATTTTCCGCGGATTTGAAGAGGTGCGGCGACGCACAGAAGATCGGCCAGCAGAACTGCTTGCTTCAGTCAATACGGATCGGCCTTTCGTAGCGCCTGATGATCCAGTCAATCACGGATGGCTATCCTCTGGTCTGGGCACTCTCTCCAGTGAATCCACGAATGAGCTCATTGCTGATAAGCGAATTTGAGGAGAACGACCATCTGTCGCCTTAACACCTTGTTGGGAGCGCTGTGGTCAATTTAGAGAATCTCTCCCCTCTCCATATATCTATAGTATGTAGCAGCAGTAGTAGGGGGTGTGGAATCTGGGCACAACCGTCGATCTTGGCGAGGGAGCAGTGGAACAACACTGCTGGTAGGTGGCTGGCCATCGCGGCATACGAGGGACGGATTCTGGGAGAGGCCAAGCACGGCCTGTCCGTGCACCGCAGCAGTGGATAGGCTGGGGAAAACTGGAAGAAGCGATTCTTCGCCGTTTCACAAAATGAGCTACTAGTCGTTGTCAATGCGGGCGGTCACTAGACTAGGACTAGCGGTTCCTGAGCGTTCTCTGTGGTCCGGGTTTTGCTGAAGGCCGGTTCTGGGGCGAGTTATCCCCAGGTTCAATAGAGTTATCCCCAGTTATTCGGGACTTTTCCACAACGATGGGCCAGATGGGCGCCAATTAGCCGGAAGGTGAAGGAAGAAGGGGCAGTACAGTGGGGCAAGGGAAGAGGCGCTGGGGTATCGATTCCCAGCGCCTGACATTCTACTGATGCAGTGTGCTGTCTAGCGTCGGCGGGACGGAGTGGGCTCTTTGTAGATGTACTCGCGGATGGCGAGCACATCTCTACGCAGCTGGTCGTTGACCTCGATCTCTTCGGCAATCTTCTCGCAGCCATACATGGCGGTAGTATGGTCGCGTCCACCGAGAGCGCCGCCGATTTGCGGTAAGGAGAGATGCAAGTCCTGTTTGAGCAAGTACATAGCTACGTGACGGGCGGCGGCGATCTTCTGGGCGCGCTGGCGACCTCGCAATGTCTGGACATCAATCCCAAAACGGCTGCCGACGGCCTCCAGTACTTGGTCCGCCGTGATGGTGCTGGGCCGAGACAGGATGTCCGCCAGGGCGGTTGCTGCCACGTCCACGGTGAGATCTATGCTCATCAGCTGGGCCCAGGCAGCCACCCGGTTAAGAGATCCCTCCAACTCGCGGATGTTTGTCTGTATCTTGCCGGCGATAAAGTCAATGACGTCGGAGGGCACACTCAGGTGCTGAGACTCGACCTTGGCGCGAAGAATGGCAACCCGGGTTTCGAGATCCGGCGGTTGGATGTCAGCGATCAGTCCCCACTCAAAGCGGGAGCGAAGCCGGTCTTCCAGGGTGATGATGGCCCGTGGAGGACGGTCGCTGGACATCACGATCTGCTTTCCTGCTTCGTGCAGCCTGTTAAACGTATGGAAGAACTCTTCCTGAGTGCTTTCCTTACCGCCGATGAACTGAATGTCGTCGATCATCAGAACGTCGACATTGTCGCGGTATTTGGTGCGGAACTCTTCGGTGGTCTGGCTGCGGATAGCATTGATGAGTTCGTTGGTGAACGTCTCTGACGAAATGTAGAGGACCCGCTTGGTCCTGCGCAGGGCCGCGTTGCCGATGGCCTGGAGCAGGTGGGTCTTGCCCAGGCCGACGCCTCCATAGATGAACAAAGGATTGTAGGCTGTACCCGGGCTATCGGCGACAGCTCGGGCGGCAGCGTTGGCGAGGCGGTTAGAGCTGCCGACCACAAAGGAGTCAAAAGAATGCTTGGGATTCAGGTTCGTATTGAACGCAGAATCCGGTTCCTGACCTTGTTCCCTAGTGTCACTTGACAGAGCAGGCTCGGGTGCCAAGCGATTGGTCTTTCGTTGGCGTACCACAAACTTGACCTCTGTGGTGTGTCCAACGATGCTGGTCAACGTACGTTTGATGGTGGTCAGAAGCCGGTTTTCTAGCCAGTCCTTGGCGTAGCCGTTATGCACCCCGATCAGATAAGTGCTGTCCTCGCAACTGACGACATGCGTGTGTTTCACCCACGTATCAAAGGTGGGTTTGGTAAGTTGGAGCTGCAATTCTCCTAGGGCTGCCTGCCAGGCCTGTTCTGGGTTCATAGGTGTCTCCTTGAGATACACAGCCAGCAACAAACACTCTGTTGATGAGAACGACGCAAGAGCCTCAATATCCAGTCGGACGTGGCCCGGCTTCCGCCCGCCTAAGCAGTCAGGTCAAGCAGTATAGTCTTGCCCGAGGCGGCCCGACTGAGTATCTGATGGAATGCTCCAGCCCGAGAAACGGCGCAGCCCCATTGGCATCCCCATGGAGGAGAGAGAAGGGTGATGCAAGAGATTCTGGGTGCCACAATCGAGAGCAATTGTAGGGTATAGAGGTGCCGCTCGCAATGTGGCATCAGAGGATGAGGTCAACATAACGGCCAGCCAGTTCCTCAAGGGGCACTATCGCTAGTGTGTATGTTGGCTGACAATAGCACAAGTCAGGTTTTCGTCATAACTATATTGTGCGTGGAGACGTAACGGGATTTTAAGACTTTTTATGGTCAAGTTTCGTGAGAAGAAACCCGGTAACGATCCCATTTGTGGATGTGAGCAGGTACGGCTACAATGGCACGATTTGATCGGTAGGCAGAGGTTTGTATGCGAAAACGGTTCGGTTTGGTTCTGATCGTGGCCGTGATAGGTGCAGCAGCAACCTTGGCGCACTTCTGTCCGCGGCGTATATATGGCGTTGTGAGGGACGAATTGACGCAGGACCCAGTCTTCGCTAGCGTTGAAACTGGTCAATCTGCTGTCCAGGTGGACGCCGAGGGTCGTTACGATGCCGGCTGGGTGTGGGGTAACGCGATACTGAGCTTTAGGGCAGAAGGCTACCATCCGATCGAGACTCAGGCTCCTCGAGGGCAGGTGCCTGGCGCAGCTGTCGCTGTCGATATTCTCATGGCGCCCCGAATACTGGCTGGCACGATCCGGGATGAGGAAACGGCCCTGGCGCTGAGCGGTGCCCTGGTGACCGGTGCGGGTCACAACGTGCACAGCGATGAGGATGGGGCTTTCGTGATCTACCGTGTGCCCACCAGTAGCTCGTTCGAGGTACTGATGCCAGGCTACGAAACAGCCCGGCTGATCGCGTCGGAAGAAGGCGCCCAGGAGGTTGTCCTGCGGCCTGTCGTAACAACAGTCTCAGTTCTCGACGCCTACTCCCAAAGACCGGTTATGGGTGCGATTGTGGCCTGGGCTGCTGAGCAGGTGGCCACGACCTCTGACGGCACATCCTTGTTGAGGCGACTGGCGGATGGTGTTACCGTGACGATCACAGCGCCTGGGTACGCACCGTCCACAGCGGTGTTCGAGGGGAGCGAGGGGATGTCCGTCATGTTGCGCCCCGATACCCTCGGGGGTGTGGTGCTGGATGCCGGCGACCTTCGCCCTGTCGCCGGGGCTCGGGTGGTGGTGAGCTCTGAGGGGGAGCCTGTCACCGAGGTCGTGACGGATGCCGAGGGACGGTACTCGCTCGCAGGTCTGCCCGATCGAATCAACCTGGCCATCAGCGCCCCTGGCTATGATCCCGAAAAGTTGCGACCGGGGCCTGTGACGGAGATCGAGCACCACCTCAGACGGTTTCAGGTGAGGGGTCTGTACATGCCACTGGGTATTCTGACCAGCGAGGAGCGGATAGGGGAGCTGATTTCCCTATTGGAGCGGACAGAGTGCAATGCCCTCGTTGTGGACCTCAAGAACGATCGTGGATGGTTGGCGTTCCCCAGTGAGCACGTTGCTGCGCAAAAGAGCGGTGCCTACAAGTCTGAGTTGATCAGCATGCACCGCTTTGTATCCTGGTGCAAGGAGAAGGGAATCTACCTGATCGCTCGGATGGTTGTCTTCAAGGACCCGTCACTGGCCGAGGCGTTTCCGGATTGGATGGTCCACAGGCCCGACGGATCCCTTTGGCGCGACTTGGAAGGTGCTGCCTGGGCGGACCCGTTCCGGCAGGAGGTGCAGGAGTATAATATTGCGCTGGCCAAAGAGGTGGCGCTTTTGGGATTTGATGAGATCCAGTTCGACTACCTGCGATTTCCTTCCGACGGCGAGGTTCGCGAAATCCAGTACATTCGCGAGAGTACTCTGGAGTCGCGGTGCGCGATGATGAGAGAATTCTGTGCGCGGTTGCGGCACGAGCTGGATCCTTACCCCGTTCTCCTGTCGGCCGATGTCTTTGGGCTGACGGTATGGGTGGACCCGGAGTTTGACATGGGTATCGGGCAGCGGATCCAGGATATCGCGCCCTATATGGACTACATCTCGCCGATGGTCTACCCTTCGACGTTTGCTCCGGGCAATCTCGATTTGGAGAGACCGAATCAGCAGCCTTATGAGGTGGTCTATCGCGCTTGTATGGCGTTGGCGCAAAGGACGAGCACTCCGATACGACCTTGGCTGCAGCACTACTGGTTCGAGTCGGTGCCCTACGGGGTGAAAGAGCTGCGGCAACAGAGGCAAGCGGCCATAGATGCCAGCACAGAAGGGTGGATGTTCTGGAACGCGGCGGGTCGCTATGTTGAAGGCACGTTCAATCCGGCGGAGTGAACTGGCGTATATCGTTGCCCGAGTCCGCTCAGCAGACCGTATCCCCCCCCCAGAAGCGTGTGCGCCTGCCTTGTCAGCTCTCCGTTAGCACACGAAGGTTGTGAGTGATAATCATTCCCATGGGATTTGACTTTTGTAAGGATTCTGCTATGATACGTCTTGCATTAGCACTCTCGGTGCTCGACTGCTAAGAGCAGGAGATCCAAATTCGTGTAGGAGGTTGCTGGGATGGTAGGTAGTGTCAAGGACATCAAGCCGTTGGCTGACCGCGTACTGGTAGAGCCCCTGGAGCAAGAGGAGACAACGCCGAGTGGTCTGGTCCTGCCTGATACGGCCAAGGAAAAGCCACAGGAAGGCAAGGTTCTGGCGATAGGCCCGGGCCGACTTATGGACAGTGGGGAACGGGCGCCGATGGAAGTCAAGGCGAACGATCGTGTCCTGTACGCCAAGTATGCTGGTACGGAGATCAAGAAGGACGACAAAAAGTACTTGCTGTTGAGCGAGAAAGACATCCTCGCCGTCATGAAATAGACTGCTCTGGGAAGAGCATTCACATTAAGGAGGAATCAGACGAATGGCAAAGCAGTTAGTTTTTGGGGAAGATGCCCGGCGTAGTTTGAAGGTGGGAATTGACACCCTCGCTGCCGCCGTAACGGCTACCCTGGGCCCCAAGGGCCGCAACG
>DDYO01000104.1:14735-43022 GCA_002348045.1 Anaerolineales bacterium UBA2232 | reverse complement strand
GGACATGGGTGCCCAGCTCTTGAAGGAAGCCGCCACCAAGACCAATGACGTCGCTGGCGATGGCACAACCACTGCTACCCTTCTGGCGCAGATGATCGTCACCGAGGGACTGAAGAACGTTACCGCTGGCGCCAACCCGATGCTCATCAAGCACGGGATTGAGAAGGCGACTGGTATTGTGGTAGATGCGATCAAGAAGACCGCCCGTGAGGTCAAAGACGAGAAGGATATCGCTCACGTAGCGGCCATTTCTGCGGCCGACCCCAAGATCGGCGAGTTGATTGCAGAGGTCATGGGCAAGGTTGGCAAGGATGGTGTCATCACTGTCGAAGAGTCCAAGGGCCTGCAGTTCGAGACCGAGTATGTCGAGGGCATGCAGATTGACCGTGGCTATATTTCCGCCTACTTTGTGACCAATCCGGAGCGGATGGAAGCTGAGCTGACGGATCCCTACATTCTCGTGACTGACAAGAAAATCTCTGCCGTGACGGACATCGTCCCGGTGCTGGAGAAGCTGGTTCAGATTGGCAAGCGCGAGCTGTTGATCATCGCGGAGGACGTGGATGGTGAGGCTCTGGCCACGCTGGTTCTGAACAAGCTGCGCGGCATGCTCAACTGTGTCGCCGTCAAGGCGCCAGGGTTTGGAGATCGCCGCAAGGAGATGCTGCAGGACATCGCGACTCTGACCGGCGCAACGGTGATTACCGAGGAGACGGGACGCAAGCTCGATACCACGACGACAAACGACCTTGGCCGTGCCGACAAGATTTTGGCTACCAAGGAAGAGACGACCATCGTCGGTGGCAAGGGCTCGGACCAGGCTATCAAGGGTCGAGTCGAGCAGATCAAGGCTCAGATCGAGGTCACTACTTCGGACTATGACCGCGAGAAGCTGCAGGAGCGCCTGGCCAAGCTGGTTAGTGGCGTGGCGGTCATTCGTGTGGGCGCAGCCACTGAAGTAGAGCTGAAGGAAAAGAAGCACCGTGTCGAGGATGCTTTGTCAGCGACCCGGGCTGCTGTAGAAGAGGGCACCGTGCCGGGTGGCGGCGTGTCGTTGATCAACGCAATGGCCGCTTTGGATGGTGTGAAGATGGGCCTGCCCGATCAGAACACGGGCATCGCCATCGTCCGGGCCGCACTGGAGTATCCAATGCGAATGATTGTGGAGAATGCCGGTAAGGACGGCGCCGTCATCGTCCAGGAAGTGCGGCGGCTGCAAAAGTCCAAGAAGAATCCCAACATTGGCTACGATGTGGTCATGGAAGAGTATGGGGATATGTATGAGAAGGGTATCATCGACCCTGTGAAGGTGACGCGTTCGGCGGTTGAGAACGCAGCCTCCATCGCGGCGATGATCCTGACCACGGAGGCCCTGATCACCGACATTCCTGAGAAGAAGGAGCCCGCTGCTCCTCAGATGCCAGAGTACTAGAAGCAACTGCTAGCCAAAAGAGCCCCTCACCGAGGGGCTCTTTTTTTGGGCTCTGGCAGTGGTATCAAGCTGAGGCTAGAAGGCGCTCCGGGAAGCAGTCCCGGTAGCTGTTCCTACGGAAGGCCCGCCTGACTGCCGTCTCTTCCTGGAGGAGTTTCAGTTACGCGGCGAACGTCGCTCATACCCTGCTCAATGTAAGGGTAGGCTAGCAGGACCAGGGCGGCGCCAAAGAGAGCTCCTGTAGTCACGCGGCTCCAGACGGTGCTCTGCCACAATCCTACCAACTGGCCGATCCCATCGAGGGCCATGGGTACGCACAAGGCGATAAAAGCGCGGATGGAAATCGGCCGCCAGTGGCGGCGAGTGAAGGCGAAAACGACGCCCATAATTAACCACGTCAAGTAAGTGGCAATGTCCCGCTGACAGACCGCCACTTTGTAGCCTATCGATGGGTCACCCACGTACCGCAACGGCACACTGCCGTCCAGAAGATGCCCCAGTTCGTCCAGGCTGTAGGCCACTTGGGGACCAAAGAGGAAGAAAGATCGCTCCGGCAATTGGTGGCAGAGCAGAGAGTAACCCCGATAAAGCAGGTTGGCCAGCCGGGTGTGTCCAGCCCGCATGAGCACCGGCGCGGCAATAGGAAGGCCGTTGTAGATCACTCCAACGGTCACGTTAGCGAGCAGCAACCAGTGCCTGGCGATAGAGTTCACCAGCTGATTGATGCCCAGGACCAATGGTGCCGCCCAGTCCCTGCGAGGCCCTGCGGCATCTGCGTTGCGTGCCCGAGGTGGAGGCGTGGACATCAGCGGGGCATTGACCTGAAAAGCAGCCGGGGTAACATCAGTCTAACAGCGCCGTGATGTGTTTGGCAAAGAANNGAACAACGTGGTTGGCAGAGAGCTTACCCGAAAGCTCCTCGCCGCCGTGAGCTTGCTGTCACGTACGATCGGGAATGTCAGTCCGTTGCTCCTGATGTAGGCCGCGATATCAGAGGCTCCCTCCGAGACGTTCACGGCCAGCACGACCACCCCTTGGTCTCGGTACTGCTGGTAGATGGCCTCCAGCTCCGGCATCTCCATCCGACACGGCGCGCACCAAATGGCCCAGAAATTGAGCACGATGACCTTTCCCGCATAGTCGCTGAGTCGGGCCGTGCCCCCGTCGAGAGCATCAAACGCAACATCGTTTTCGGCAGGGAAGGATACTGGTTTGGGTGCCGTGGTCGGGGTTGGCGCGGAACGGCAGCCCACCATTGCCAACGCCAAAAGGACATGAATCACAGTTCTGGGTAAGGGTGGTCGCGTCATGGATGATCTTTGGTCTCCCTGGCTAGGCTTATCGAACCATCTAAGTGGCGGGGTTGGGCGTGTCGTTAGTCAGGAGCCCTTCCCTGACCAGTCGCCGGTGCTCCTTTTGCATGCACCGGTCGCTGACCACTAACAAACCAGCCGCGCGGGCTTTCTCTGCCGCTTGCTCATTGCTAACACCCTCTTGCATCCAGATTGCCTTGGCCTTGATTTGAATGGCTTGTTCGACGATGTCCGGCACAGCATCGGGACGTCTGAAGATGTCCACCACATCCACAGGTCCGGGGATGGACAGGAGGTCTGGGTAGGCGCGTTCACCTAGGACCTCTTCAAGCCTGGGATTGACCGGGATGATGTGATAACCTTTAGATTTGAGGTACTGGGCGACGCCGTAGCTGGGCCGGTCGGGATCCTCGGATAGTCCGACGACAGCGATGTCCTGGCTATCACGCAATATGGCCAAGATGGTGTCTTGGTCGGCATCGTTGACAGACATCGTTACCTCCTGTTGCGTCCGGTTGCGTTCGGCAGATGAGCTGTGCCCTGACTTGCCCGTCACATCGGCGTCGGGCCTGCATATGGTTCCAGGGCACACCGCACTAGCGGGCTACTGGATAGCCAATTTCGGCCAACGTGGACTCGATAGTGGTGAGGACAGACTCGCTATCGTAACTGACCGTCACACGCTTTTCAGCAACATCCACCTCAACGCTGCTAACGCCGGCAAGTGGCGACAGCTCCTTCAGGATGGCGCGGGCACAATGCTGGCACGAGATGTTGGGTACACTCAGGGTGATCGTGAACACAGGAAACCTCCTTTGGCAATTCGCCTACTTTCAGAAGACTTGAGAGATCCCCAAGATGCCGATCAGCTCATCGACGATGCGTTGGCGCTCGTGGGCGTTGGCATCTCTTAGAGAGCTGGATACCCGTTCTTGCAGGTGGCCCTCAAGCAACAGGAGGCTCAGTTTCTCCAGGGCTCCCTGGATGGCGAGGATTTGTCGAACAATGTCGAGGCATTGCTGCTCGTCGGCGATCATCTTTTCGACACCGCGGACATGTCCCTCTATGCTTCTCAGGCGGGTCACCGCTTCTGCCCGGCAGTCGCTGATCGGGCTCATGATGTGGTCACCTCTCATTACCCCCGTGGGGTAGGGGGGTATCATGTCTCATTATCCCACATCGTGCTTGCTTTGTCAAGCGGCGGCACAGGAGTAAGGGCACTCGGGTTCTCAGTGTGACCGAGGCCTTTGCTGGCTAGTTGGCTTGAGCACCGATTTCCGCCGACGCAAGCTCGCTCGACGATTGAGGGATGTCCTTGGCGATTCTGGCCACTGGTGCTAGAATATGATGAACAAGGCACCGTGAGGATGGGAAGGACAGTCTGGGCGCTCACGATAGCCTTGTCTGTGGCGGAAAAACGGTTTGGCCCGCAGCAGTCGGCCAAAATTGAGGGCAGTGGTGCCGGAAGCATGGTTGGGCCTGGCTGTGGTGGCCTATGCAGCTGGACCAAGTTGCTGGCGACGTTGGCAGTTCGGTTGGCTGAAAATCGCCTCAGGTTTCTGCCTGCCGCCTTGGTCTCAAGGGTCGGAATCCGCCTCGATCTCTCCCTAAACATCGGCGTATCCTGCGCCACCATATCTTGATGGCCTCCTGGTTATTGTCTGGAGGCCAGTTCTGGCTACCCGCTTGACCAGCGGGAGCGCGTGCCGCCAAGTCGATGAACATCCTAGGAGGCTTGGTATGAACAGTGTCATAGGCCAGCCGTTGGCTCGCCAGGACGCCCTGGACAAAGTCACAGGCCGGTTCAGATTCCCTGCAGACCTTGATCGGGAAGGGCTTGTCCATGCCAAGTTGCTGTGGAGTCAGCGCCCTCACGCTCGGGTTCACCTGGATACTGGAGAGGCCCAAGCCATTTCGGGCGTGCTCGCGGTTTTCACTGGAAATGACATTCCTCATAATGAGTTTGGGCTCATCTACAAAGACCAACCCGTGCTGAGCTCCGACATTGTTCGCTCAGTGGGGGATCCCATGGCTCTCATTGTGGCGGAGTCGGAGGAAATCGCCGTGCGATCGCGCGATGCCATTCGCGTCACCTACGAGGATTTGCCGATAGTCGTCGATCCCCGTGAGGCGATCAAGCCAGGATCTCCGCTCGTTCATGAAAAGCTCGGCACAAATGTCCTCAAGAGCTACCGCATCCGTAAGGGGGACATCACCAGGGCGTTTGCTGAGGCAGCCGTGGTCATCGAAGATGACTACTACACGCCGCTGACCGAGCACGCTTTTCTGCAACCGGAGGCCGGCATTGCCTATGTGGATGAAAACGGTCGGATAACCGTGCACACTGCTGGCCAGTGGGCACACGATGACCGACACCAAATTGCCCACGCGTTGGGCCTCCCAGAGGACCAGATTCGAGTGATCTACACGCCTGCTGGTGGTGCTTTTGGAGGCCGGGAGGATCTCTCCGTTCAATTGGTGCTGGCCCTGGCAGCCTGGAAACTGCAACGATCTGTCAGAATGGTATGGAACCGCGAGGAGTCCATTCGAGGCCATCACAAACGACATCAGTTCTTTATCCACCACAGGCTTGCGGCAACCAAAGATGGCACGATCACCGCCATGGATGTGAACATGGTTGCGGATGCCGGTGCGTATGCTTCCTCCTCCACGGCTGTGTTGGCCAATGCGGTGCTCTTGGTCACCGGGCCATATGAGGTCCCAAACGTTAGCGTGGATGGCCATGTGGTTTACACCAATAACCTGCGGGCTGGAGCCATGCGCGGCTTTGGCGCCCCCCAGGCTATCTTTGCCGTCGAGCTGCAGATGTCCAAGCTTGCAGAGAAACTGGGCATGGACCCCGCTCTCCTGAGGCTCAAGAATGTTTTGCGCGAGGGGTCCACCCTTGCCACCAACTCCATCGTGCCAGCTGGGGTTGGAATTCGCGAGACGCTGATGGAACTCGCTGAGACGGCGGGATGGTCCGATCACGGCCCAGTACGGAAGCTCCCCTCGGATCCTTACAAGAGAACGGGAGTAGGGTTGGCTTGCGGCTGGAAGAACGTAGGCTACAGCTTTGGCTTCCCTGAGCAGGCGACGTGTGTCTGCGAACTGCACGGCGAGGGGCGAACCACGCACGCTGTCATCAAGATTGGTGCCTCCGAGGTAGGACAAGGTATTACAACGGCGTTGGCCCAAATCGCCGCCGAGGCGCTGCGCTTGCCCTACCATGCTATTCATGTGGCAGAGCTCGACACAGCCTTGGTGCCGAACGCTGGGAGTTCGTCGGCTTCCCGTCAGGCATTCATGTCTGGCAACGCGGTCAAGGGTGCGTGCGAGCAGGCACTGGAGCAGTGGCATTCGGGGCAACGGCCGGCGATCGCGACTTGCCAGTACATACCTCCCAAGACCACCCCCTTCGATCCGGCTACCGGCGAATGCTTCCCCAACTTTAGCTACGGGTATTCCAGCCAGATGGCCGAAATCGAGGTAGATACCGAGACCGGCGAGGTGAGCCTGACGAACGTTGTCGCGGTCCATGATACTGGCAAGACCTTGAACCCAGTAGTGGTAAAAGGGCAGGTCAATGGAGGCGTCGTCATGGCCCAGGGGTGGGCCCTGATGGAGGACTTTATTCAGAAGGACGGCTACATCAAGACTCGCAGGCTGTCGGAGTACCTGATTCCCACCGCCGTGGATGCTCCTGGAGCGATCAAGGAACGCCTCATTGAAGTGAAAGATCCCTTGGGCCCCTACGGCGCGCGGGGTGTTGGAGAGATGACTATGATGCTGTTGGCCCCGGCCATTCTCGATGCCATTCATGACGCTACGGGCATCTGGTTCAACAGAATACCGGTCAAAGCCGAAGACATTGTGCTTGCCCTCAAAGCCCGAGCCGATGCCCGGATCTGAGTATGGGCCTGGCTGGCAGGTGTATTGGTCCCTTAGCGACAGCTCAGCCAGATGGTCAGTCTCTGGAAGGTCACGGTAGCATGGTTGTCGCTGCGTGTAGGGTATTCCTGAGGATGTCCGCCAGCCATTCGCTCAAGGACAAGCGCCAGGTTCTGAGGTCGCTGACCACGCGGGTGCGCAAGGATTACAATGTGTCTATTGCTGAGGTCGGCCAGCAGGATGCGTGGCAAGAGGCCACCGTGGGAGTGGCCTGTGTGTCCTCCGATTCGGCATATGCCCACGGACTGCTCACCAAAGTTGTGGAGGCGATGTCGAACTATCGGCTGGACATGGAGATCCTTGATTTCGAGATCGAGATCTACTAGATGCGTGCCTGGATTGAGTCGAACCGTACCCTCATGTTTGCCAGCGCCCTGGTGCTGCCGGGTTTCCTTGCACTGGCTGTCTTCAGCCATCAGATTGGATTCTTGTATGGCTATGGGACAATGGTGGGAGCGGCGCCTGCTTCACCGACGGCCATCGTGGCCACCCAGACACCGACGGCGACGGCCACGCCCACTAGTACAGCGACGAGAACGCCCACGCTTCGGCCCAGTCTCACGCCAACGCCGACACCAACCACAGCTGGGAACTCGCTCCCCAGCCGCGTGCTGCCAGTTCCCGTCATCCAACAGGAACTACCTCTGTCCTGCGAAATAGCGGGAATGCGCATGATGGCCGCGGGACTGCTTGGACACGCACCTGCCGAAGCGGAACTCCTCGCTTGCATATCCTACGATGCGAATCCATACCTTGGGTTTCGAGGTGACCCTGCTGGTTCAAACCGCATGACCGATGGCTCCATTAACTGGGACAACTATGGCATGTATGCTCCAGCTGTTGCCGATGCTCTCAATCGCTGTCTGTTGGCGCAGCCACAGACTCCCTTCAAAGCAGTGGCAGCCAGCCATGTTACCTATGAGCAGGTGGCGCGGTCCATTTTGGATGGCTACCCGGTGCTTGTCTGGGTCGCAAAACAGGACCAAGCAGTCGGCCACATGGCGATGACCGACGAGGGGCCGGTGCAGCTCGTATTTGGCGAGCACGTTTGGGTGGTGATGGCCTATCATGAAGACGGGACGTTCGACGTGCACGATCCCTACCCCCAGAAGAGCGGTAATCAAACCTTCCGGGTGAGCTCCTTTGTCAACTGGGAGAGGTTCGACCGGATGGCAGTCTTCCTTGTCCCCTCGGTCACGCCTGTTAACGGCCAGGATCGCTCACCGTAAAGTGCTCTGTCACGGGGAGGAGAACCCTCCTGTACCCTCACCGAGCGTTAGGTCGGCACCTTCGACGGTGAGAGCCTCGCCGTGGCCCAAGGTACTCAGCTCTTTATAGAGGGCCACCCACTCACCAATATCCAGCGTCTGGGCACGTCGCCGTCCATCAATGCCTGCCCGTTCCAGTGATTGCTCCAGAAGGCCCAAATCCATCCTCAACGAGGCTGCCAGCGAGTTGCGGAGCTGTTTTCGCCGCTGAGAGAACCCCGCCCGTACTACCTGAAAGAAGGCAGGCACCAGGGCATCGTCAAGAGCCAACTGGGCGTGGGGTTCAATGCGTACGATCGCGGAATCGACTTTGGGTGCTGGACGAAAGGCGGCAGCGGGAATGCGAGCGACCAGCACTGGCCTTCCAAAGAACTGCACGCTGACCGCCAGGAGGCTCATCTGGCCAGGGCGGGCAATGATGCGCTGGGCAACTTCCCGTTGCAGCATGAGGACCACGATCTGAGGACGCGGCTTTGCCTCCAGGATCTGGCGCAAGAGAGCGGAGGTGATGTAATAAGGGATATTGGCCGCTACCTTGTAGGGCGGCACCTGATGGGTGTCTGGGTCACGCATCAGGGATACAATGTCTAGCTGGAGGATGTCCCCTTGGACGAGGTGCAAACCGGCATAGTGACCCAGTTGTTCACGTAGCGCGGCAACCATTCGCTCGTCGACCTCTACCGCGACGACCCTCTTGGCGCGTTCAGCCAGCATTCGGGTCAGGTGCCCAAGGCCTGGACCAACCTCCAGAACGATGTCCTGTGGTCCAATATCCGCTGCTCTTAGTACCTGTCCAAGGATACGCGGCGAGGTAAGGAAGTGTTGCCCTAGGCTTTTCTTTGGTACGAGAATTGGGCCTCGCTGGCGAGTCGCTGAGTCCATCTGCTCACACCCCCTCGCCGCTAGCGCCGTTCCACAGGATAATTAGGCAGAACATAGTTGATGTCACTTGAGGGAGGCACTGGTTCAAGGAGGTAGACATCTACCCATTTCCACCACAGGACCAGCTCGCCTTCCTCATAACATAGGTCAATCCACCGCCCCTTTACCCCGCCACCGGTGTCGGCGGCGACGCCCGGACCGTAGCCAGGGACATACACCCGAGTCAGCAGCTTGACGACGGTAGGGTCAACAGCGACGATGCCTTTTCGCGCTAGCCAACCGATACGCGTAATCCCATATTGGGGGTGATCCCGGGGCTTTCCACCATCTGCGGCGGTATAGGAAGTCGCCAGCATCCGGATCTTGCGCCAGTAGCGGATCACCCCGTCGGGAGTCTCCAATTCGCGCACGACGATTTTGGTACCATAGGAGACAACGTGGGCTGTCGGCTGGCGTTCTACCCACTCGTCAGCCACGGTCCGGCTGATTTCGACACCGTCCTCATAGCCGATGTGGGTCTGGCGTCGCTTGACTCCCAGAACCCCCTGCTGATCCACGCGCCTCTGATCAAGCTCCAGGTCGCTATCGTAGCGCACGATAGTAGCATAGGCTATGTTTTCCGACTCCAGGACCGTCCGCTCGGCAACGCGAACTACCCTGACTACCATGTCCATCTCGACGGGCGCATCCAGGCCTGGAACCACATAGTCCTTCCCCGCGAGTATCACGGTGGCATCGCTGAGCAATTGAGCTACGTTGGACGCCTGGGTTCGCGTGCGGATGGATCGTCCATCCACCATGATGCTGACTGGTGTGGCCCGGTGAATCTGCACGTGGAGACCGGCGGTCAGCAGGCTGCCCAAAGCCGGTTGGACGCGGTCTCCCAGGTACAACACAATGTTCTGTTCCAGAAGCGCTTCTCCTATAGTGCGGGCCACCGTGTTGACGGTGATCTGTGTACCCCCGTCGTTGATGGACAGAGCAACAGCACGTTGCAGGCGCAATCGCAAGGGAATCGATTCGCCATCCCGCCTGGTCGAATGAGGTAAACGGCGCAGGGGCCAACGCTGCGGTTGCCACTCATCCCGTGGTAGGACTGTCTGCGCCGTTGCGCCCTTGCCATCGAGCGTCACCAGATCGTACGGCCCGGGACTCAGGCCGGTTTCTTGCAGCAAGTCACCCACCAGGCGAGAGTATGTGTAGTGGTCCACGAGTTGGCCATCGGCATCAACCAGTATGTGCAAGGCCTTGTGAACCTTGATCTCTGGCAACCCTTCCAGGGGCGTTGAGAGGGCTGGTATGACGATATCAGCGGGCTCCAAATCGACGCCCATCTCCCGCAGGAACGCCCCCACGGTCTTCTGATGAGTCCGGACCTGCCACTCCTGGGCATCAATCGACAGGACAACAGCCGTTGCAGACGCGGTGTAGTGAGCAGACATGATGGCAAGGATTGCGGCGATGAAGCCCAGCGTGAGCAGCCCCCTGGAAACCCCAGCGCCCTGCACGGCAACGGCCGTGTGGGAACGTGACTGACCGCGGACGCGAACCGCCGTCTGTTCAGCCATGTAGCGTCTCTGACTCTGGTATCGCGGTGGCCTGAGCCGCCGACTCGCCAGCCAGGTGGCCCGTGGAAAAAGCGGCCTGCAGGTTGTACCCACCGGTGTCAGCGTCGATGTCGAGGACCTCGCCGCAGAGGTACAGACCTTTGACCAGGCGGGACTGCATCGTTCGTGGTTCGACCTCTCTGGTATCCACCCCACCAGCGGTGACGATGGCCTCGTCGATGGGCCGTGAGCCCGTGATCGTTGCCCGCAAGTCCTGCATTAGGGTCACAATCCGTTTCCGCTCGTCCGCCGTAACTTGGTTGCCCAGTCGGGAAGGGGATAGACCTGCCAAAGACACAAAGACAGGGATGAGCTTGGGAGGTAAGAAGGATCCCAGGATATTGTCGACCTGCGCCCTTCCCCGTGCCTCCAACTCCCTTTGGAGCCGGTGGTCCAGGTCGTCTGCGCTCACAACAGGTTTGAGGTTGATGCTTAGCATGACCCGACCCCTGCCGAGGGCATCTACGGCTGTCTTGCTCAAAGTCAGTACCGTTGGGCCCGAAACGCCAAAGTGCGTGAAGAGTACCTCTCCCTGGTCTTGGCCAATTGCCACTCCGTCCAGCAAGAGGGTGACCTTGGTATTGTAGAGGGTGAGGCCTTGCAGTGCCAGGACCCATTTCTCCTTGGTCACCAGGGGTACCAATGCCGGGCGGGTGGGGACGATCCGGTGACCCACCTCTGACGCGAATTGGTAGCCGTCACCGGTTGAACCCGTCTTTGGATAGGAGCAGCCACCCGTGGCTAGCACAACAGCTGAGGCCAAGACCTTCCCCGATCTGGTCTGTACACCGGTGATGCGACCATCCTCTACCAGCAGGTTCGTAACCGGGGAGTTGCGCCGTACCTGCACCCCATTTGTCTTCACGTAGCCTTCAAGTGCGTCTACTACTTGGAGGGCGTTGTTGGAGGCAGGGAATACACGCTGCCCCCGCTCTACCACAGTGGGTACGCCACGCTCTTCGAAGAAGGTTATGAGATCGTGGACAAAGAAGCGAGAGAAGGCCCGATAGAGAAAGCGTCCCTGTTGGAAATGGGCGACGAACTCGTCCAATTCAGAGTAGTTGGTCAGGTTACACCGGCCCTTACCGGTCAGGCGCAGCTTGTTGCCAAGGCGCGGCGTCTTCTCCAGCAGGAGAACGACCCCTCCGCACTGGGCAGCCCTGCCCGCAGCCATCATTCCTGCTGCGCCGCCGCCAACTACCACGATCTGACGCGTCATTCGCTCTCCCAAAACAAAGAGGGCAGGAACAGCCCGCCCTCATGAGGTGACTAGAGTGGTCGTGCACCCCTTGTCGATGACATCGCACCAGCTTGCCCCGGACAGCCAGCTCCGACCAGGCAACCCTACGGCACCCAGGGATGATTGCTTACCGCTGCTTCCTTCCGGACCTGGCGGGGTTCACAGGTCCCTGCCGCGTAGGACCCAATCTTCATCGCCGCTTCTCCGACGCAGTCCCAACACGATGCACCTCGAAGGGGAGTTCGACCCCGCTATAGCGGATTGCGGGTTCAGGGCACCGCTAGCTCCCCGTCTAGCACGACCGAGCCCATGATAGCGAGGGGCACCCCGTTTGTCAAGCACCTCTTGCAGCGGAGAGGGCGGGATTTGAACCCGCGAGGCTCATCGCCTACACGATTTCCAATCGTGCGCACTCGACCGAACTATGCGACCTCTCCGTAACCGACGATTATAGGGGCAAAAAACGATTGTGCAAAACCTCCTTTGAGGGTATAATCCCGCTAACCGTGGGGGCAAAGGCAGTCGCCTAAGCTATGGTCAAGGAGGATGCGTCGTTGGACCCGAACCAAGCCGCGAGATTGCTAACCTGGCTGGATGAAGAGCATCGCAAAGACAAAGCGATGCTGGTTGAGCTGCAGAGCCAAGTCAACGCGCAGAAAGTGTTGTTCACGGAACAGGCCCGGCAACTCCAGGCGATTCAAGCTACCCTGACCCGCATCGAGGGTCAACTGCCCCGCATCGGGCAATTGGAGGGCGCCTATCAGGGCATCCGTGGCGAGTTCGCAACCCTGCTCTCACAACATGCTGCCGAAGAGGAATCCCGTGCTGAACAGCGATCGGAAGGAGAAAGGCAAGCGAGCGAGGCACTTGCTCGGGCCACTAGAGCCCTGCAGGAAAGGGTAGACGCTCTGGGTACTTTTGATGCCACGGTGGCCGTCCTCCGAGAGGAGGACAGCAAACTGCGCTCCGAGCTGACCAAGGTCGTTTCCCAGCTCAGTGAGACGTCCCAGTCGTTTCGCGACAGATTCTCCTCCATTGAGGGGCTGCAGAAGGAAGTCCAGATGACGCGTGACAGTCTGGCTACTCTTCAGACTGCCCACGATGAGCTAAGTAATCGTTCTCTATCCATTAGGCCGGCCATCGATAACGTGGCAGTCCGGCTGGATACCAAGATTTCTCAGCTAGAGTCTTTGATCATTGAGATCGAGGGCCGGCATCAGGGTGAGAAGGAAGCGGTGCAGCGCAGGCATTCTGAGCTGGCACGCCAGATGGATGCGCTCGCCAAGGAGCTTGTTTCGGCGCAGGCCCCTCTGAACCGGTGGAGCCAGCAGCTGGAAGAGTTTTCGTCCGCATTTGAGAACAACCGCAAGGCTCTCTATGACCTCCATGAGCTGGAGAAACAGATGCGGCAGCAGGGAGCCGAGGTCGTTGAACTGCAGCGCATTGCAGCTGAGAGACAGCGAACCGCACTCCGTGAGTGGCAGGATAAGCAGGTTTCGGTGGATGAGCAGCAGACGATTCGGCTTGATCAGCTCGATGCGGTGCAGACCAAGTTGAGGGGACTATTGGAAGAGCTTGGTGCCAGTCAAGAGCGAACCCAGAGGGACCTGGTGGCCTATGTCGATGAACTCTGGCGCGCCTGGGTGGACTACATGCAGGCTCAGGCCAAGCTACTGGACAGCGCATCCAAACAGCGCAGGACCCATCGCTAATGCCCGTCATTGGCACCGCCGGCCATGTAGATCACGGCAAGTCAACGCTTGTCCGTGCCTTGACCGGGATCGACCCCGACCGGCTGAAGGAGGAGAGAGAACGGGAGATGACCATTGACCTTGGCTTCGCCTGGCTTTCCCTTCCTAGCGGGCGTGAGGTCAGTGTGGTGGATGTTCCCGGACACGAAGACTTTATCAAGAACATGTTGGCCGGCGTGGGAGGGATTGATCTGGTGCTCTTTGTCGTGGCTGCCGATGAAGGGGTGATGCCACAGACCAGAGAGCATCTGGCCATCGTGGACTTGCTGCAAATCAACTCGGGCGTGGTGGCATTGACCAAGAGCGATCTCGCCGAGGACCCAGAGTGGTTGGAGATGGTGGTACAGGATGTCCACCAAGCGCTCGCTGGCTCCGTGTTGCAGGATTCCGCCGTCATCCCAGTCTCGGCTCGCTCGGGTCAAGGACTCGGTGACTTGATCGCTGAGATCGACCGCCTAGCGGGGGCCTCCAGTGTTCACGCAGCGGCTTCACACCCCAGGCTTCCTGTTGACCGTGTCTTCACCATGCCCGGTTTTGGCACCGTCGTTACTGGTACCCTTACTGGTGGGTCGCTGCACGTTGGGCAGGAGGTGGAGATACTGCCCCAGGTTCTCAAAGCTCGCATCAGGGGCTTGCAGGCGCACAAAGCCAAGATCGACCGAGCGTTGCCTCCAACTCGCCTGGCTGTGAACCTCACCGGCATTAGCCTGGATGAGGTGGAGCGTGGTAACGTTCTGACGACGCCAAACTGGTTGCGGCCTACACAGATGGTCGATGGGCGACTGCGCGTGTGGCGGGATGTGCCAGAACCCCTGCCCAACAGCGCCGTGGTGGATTTCTTCACTGGTACAAGCCGAGCCGAGGCGCGGGTGCGCCTTCTGGATGCCAACGAGATCGATCCCGGCCATGAGGGATGGGCGCAGCTGATCCTGTCGGCGCCGGTCTGCGTTGTGAAGGGAGATCGGTTTATCATTCGCCAGGCCTCCCCGAGCGTGACCTTGGGGGGAGGGACGATTGTTGATCCCTCGCCAACGCGGCAGCATCGGCGATTCCGACCCGAGGTCTTGCAACGCATGGAGCAGCTGGCACGGGGGACGCCTGAGGAAGTGCTCTTGCAGGAACTTGCGGTCAACCAACCCATCGAAGCCAACAAGATGGTTACCCGCAGCGCGCTGGGTACGGTGGTGGCGACGGAGACCCTGCTTGCGCTGCTGCATCAGGGAGCAGTCGTACCATTGGGGGCAGGTGATGGCGTGGCCGTCGGCAACATCCCCACCAGTACTCGCTACATCATGACTGCCGCCGGCTGGGAAGCCTTGTGGGACAAGCTTGCCATTTTGCTGACGGAATACCATCGTGCGTTCCCGCTACGCAGTGGTATGCCCCGAGAGGAGCTTCGCCAAAGGACTGAGCTAGCGCCGCGGATCTTTAACGATGCGGTGAGCCGAGCAGCGGCCCTACTTACCCTGACAGAGACGGAGGCCATCGTTCGTCTCGCCAGTCATCGCGTGGTCCTTGATGTGGCTCAGACGCGCAAGGTTGAGACGCTTCTCCGGGCTTTTGGCCAGAATCCCTATTCGCCTCCTTCTCTTGCTGACTGTGAGACTTCCCTTGGCGCAGAGTTGCTGGCGTCTGTTATCGAACAGGGACAGTTGATCAAGATCAGTGATTCAGTTGTGTTGGATGCGGATACCTATCAGCGTATGACCCGAGCTATTGTCGATTACCTGCGCCTGCACGGCCGCATCACCCTGGCGCAGGTTCGGGATCTCTTCAGCACGAGTCGCAAGTACGCTCAGGCGATTCTGGAGCATCTGGACGAGAAACGCGTCACCAAGCGTATTGGTGACGAACGCGTCCTGCTGCACTAGAGGAGGCTGGCCTTGCCCCTGAGACTTGGGACATTCAGCCAGCAGGTGCACCACATGGCGCAGGAGGTATCGGCTATGGCTCCGGAGCGTCAGCGCTTCCTGGAGCAAGCCCAGCAGTTCCTGCGCCGGGTCGGTGTTGATGAGTTGCGGGCCAAACTGGATCAGGAGCGCCGCCGCCAGGTTCGTCTGCCGTGGCTCGTTGCTGTGCCTCGGGGCCCGCTGGATTTCGTCTGTGGCGCGACCCGCCCCCCGCCAGACTGGTGCGTCGTTGGCTGCGACTCGTCTTCCATACCCCCCGATCGGCATAGCTCTTTGAGGTACTATGCCGTGAACGTGGGATACGCTGTCCTCCGGTATGGCCAGTCGCCTTACGCTGCTCTAGAAGCCCGGAGTCAGCTTTGTTTCCGCGACGCGGAACTGTACGTATTTCCGGAGCGGAAGGAGGTTCCCATCGAGGGAGCGCTGCTCAACGCGAGGATGGAAATAGCCGCTCTGGCAGCGCTCCGTGAGGTGGCACCCGGGTTGCCTCGGCCAACACTTGCCCTACGTGATGGTCCCCTGGTGCTGTGGACCCTTCAGGCTGAAAGCGAGCATGTGCAACAGGTGCTTTTGCGTGATTTTCTGGATGCCATGTCGGTTCTTTGCCAGGAGCGTGTTGCGCTGGGAGGGTACATTAGCTTCTCCGACGCTCGCGATGTGGTCAACTCTTTGCGAGCGATGTTGTGCCCGACGGGACCTGATGACTGCTCATCCTGTACTATGGCTAACCGTGACCTGTGCCTGGCCCTGGCGAGCCTGCGCGATCGGGAGTTGTTTGGCTTCCTGGCACCTGGGGAGCGTTCTCAGACCTTTGGCAGCTCGTCGCAGATACTGGAGCAGTATGGTGAGCACAGGATAGACTTTTTCTACCTCAATGCTGGAGGCGAGATTGCTCGAGTGGAAGTGCCCCAGTGGCTTAGTGCGGACCCCCAAGCCCTTGCTTTTGCTCACGCTGCCCTTTATGATCAATGCGAGCGAAGCCCCAGTTATCCGCCTTACCCGCCTGCCCTGCAGGAAGCCCATGAACAGGCGGTGATCAGCGCTGTGGAACGGGACGTAGTTGAGGAGATGGTGGAAAGCGCTTTGGGTCGATGGGGCCACCACCTCAGCCGCTCGGCGAAGGATGGCAGCAAGAGGAGACGAGGGGTATGAGGATCGGAGAGATCATCGAGACAGGCAGCCTGGGGTTTGTGGCAGAGAGCTTTGAGCTCAACCGGCCGCCAGCCCTGGGACGTTTGGTGATCGTTTGCGTTCAATCGGTGCCCAACAACCAGAGTGCTACCGGACTGTATGCGGTGGTAACCGACGGGTGGACTGCCGGCATTGATCCGAGCCGCCGGGCGGTGCGGCGGGGTACGCCGGATGTATACGACGCGGCCATTTACCAGGAGAGCCCTGAACTGGCTCACATCCTACGCACCGAGTTCAGAGCGGTCCTGGTAGGGTATACGTTGCACGATCAGGTCCGTCAGCACCTTCCGCCACAGCCGCCGCCGCTGCACTATTCCGTAGAGGACGCTTCCGGCGAGAAGGTTCGCTTATTCACCAACGAGCTCCGTTACCTGCGTATCTTGCGGGACATTGCTGGGGAGGTGTCGCCTTTGCAGGTGTTGGCTGCTCATATTCGGCAGGTGTACGCGCAGCGAGGACAGGACAACGAATGGCTCCAGGCCGCAGCCCGTGAGGTGTCGGTCTTGCTCAAGGGTGATTACGATTCGCTGCTCACCGTGCTATACGCGGTAGATCCGGGGGAAGCGCTATGACCGACCCAAGGATGGGGACGGTGGTGGAAGGAACTTTTAGCGGTGGCTTGTTGGCCCGCCTGGATTCCACTACGAGCCCTGAGCAACTGCGCATTGGCGACTTTGTCGTCATCGAGGGAGATCGCAACCGATACTTTAGCCTGATCTCTGATATCCGCCTGAACAGCGCGGATCCACGGCTGAATGCTGATCCTCCCAGGAGCACAACGTCGTTTGTGGCGCGTGCATTGAGCGGAACCAGCACGTTCGCTACGGTACAGGTGCGACCGATGCTGATGCTGGACAAGGCCGATTCCCTTCCACCTCGATCGCTCCTGGAGGATACGGGTGGGCCGCAGCCGGTGCGCACAATCCCGATGCACTTTGCCGAACTGCGGGCTGCCAACGAGATGGACTTTGCGACGGTTTTTGGCACGGAAGATGATCGACGGAGCTTTGCCATGGGCACGCCGCTGACCATGTCTATCCCGGTGTGTCTGCGGCTGGACAGGTTGGTTGAACGCTCTGATGGGATCTTTGGCCAGTCTGGCACCGGGAAGAGCTTTCTGGCCCGGGTGCTCATCAGCGGTGTGATTCGAAACAAGGCCGCCGTGAACCTCATCTTTGATATGCATGATGAATATGCCTTTGACAAAAAGACCGAAGATGGCCGTTGGGTTCGAGGATTTCGGCACGTTTTTGGCCCTCGAATCCTCGTATATACCCTGGATGAGGCGAATGCTCGGCGACCGGGCCGGAACGTAGATGTGACGCTCCAGATTGGCCTGAATCAGATCGATGATAGCGATGTTGTCTTGCTGAGTGAAGAGCTGAACCTCCGGCAGACGGCGGAAGCCAACATTGGTTTGCTGGGAGATCGTTTCGGCGGGCAATGGTTGCTGCAGCTTTTGCAGATGAGTCCGGAGGACCTGGAGCAGTTTTGCCGGGACAATGGGGCGCATGCCGGATCGCTGGCGGCTCTGCAGCGAAGCTTGAAGCGGCTGCAGCGCCAGCCGTACATTGTCCCGGAAGCCACGTTCTCGGCATTGGACAGTATGGTGGAAGCGCTTGTCCAGGGCAAGCATGTCGTTCTGCTGTTTGGGCGCTACAATAGCGTTCTGGACTATTTGCTGGTCGCCAACCTTGTAACACGGCGGGTTCGTGCTTGCTATGAAGAAAAGATGCGCCGGTACGAGGAAAGCAAGAAAGAAGAAGACCGCCCTACGCCGCTGATGATCACCATTGAGGAGGCTCACAAGTTCCTCAACCCGGCGGTGGCGCGACAGACTACCTTTGGCACCATTGCGCGAGAGATGCGCAAGTACAACGTGACGTTGCTGGTGATTGACCAGCGGCCCAGCGGGATTGACCCGGAGGTGATGTCCCAGTTGGGGACACGCATTTCTGGCAAGTTGACCGAGGAGCGGGATATCGAGGCTGTCTTGACGGGGGTGGGCAACCGAACCGCCTTGCGTAGCGCCCTCGAAAGCCTCGATACTCGACAGGAAGTGCTCCTGATGGGCCATGCCGTGCCCATGCCCATCACGATCCGTACGCGGCTGTACGATGAGGACTTTTGCCGGGCAATGAGCGGGCAGCCGGTCAGATCTGATCCCAGGGACGACATGCGGGCACTGTATGGCGATCGGGCCGAGGACAAGTAAGAATATGGCGAAACGCACGCTCTCCATCGATTTGGAAGAAACGCTCGCTCGGCGATTTCGTGCGCGCATGGCCTATCAGGGAACGAACATCAATGCCCTGCTGGCTGATCTCATAGCACGGTGGCTTGGTGACTGGGGGACTGCGTACCTGTCCTACACCGTGGAGCCAGGTCAGGATCTGCGGTTGATAGCGGAGCTTGTTTATGGTGAAGCGGAGCTCTATTGGACCTTGGCCTACTACAATGATGTCCCGTTCCCCGTTTTGGTACAGCCTGGCCAGTGCATTGCCATCCCCGAGCCACATTCTTCTCCGGCCGGGCTGGTGCCCAGCACAGCGATACCCTGGGATGTGCGCAAGACCACTTTAGCGGCGGAGCTGGACGACACCCTGGTCAAACGGTTCAAGGCTCGCGCTTCTTTCGAAGGTTCCACAGCAACCGCCTGGCTGTATGAGCTTATTGCCCAGTGGACGGGTTCCTGGCCACAGAATACAGCAGTCTATGTGGTGCAGGCTGGAGATGACCTGACGGACATTGCCTTTCGATACTATGGGCAGGCTAGTAAGCTCTGGGCCATAGCTCACTTCAACGGCATCGGGGACGTCTCTGCGCTGCGAGCAGGGCAGCGTTTGCTGATACCAGAGCCTCGGGGTTCTGGCATTCTGCCCAGGGGTGAATCGCCTTACATCTTTGGCATTCACGACCAAGGCGGTGAATACTTGATGGCAGACCAGGGCAAGAAAGGATGGGTCCTCGTCACTGAAGCCGTTGGACGCAATCCCTTTGACCAGAGCGGCAAGGACTATTCCGAGTTGGAGGAAGATGGCTTTGGCGTGATCGTACGCCTCAACCATGGGTATCACGACGCTGATCTCTACAACTATCCTGGAACCATTCCCGAACACGACCTGGACTCCCAGAGCTATCAGGAATTTGCTGTTCGCTGTGCCAACTTTGTGCAGAATTCGCGGGGTTGTCATATCTGGGTTATCGGCAATGAGACGA
This sequence comes from Anaerolineales bacterium UBA2232, assembly GCA_002348045.1. The sequence continues at coordinate 23,258 of DDYO01000104.1, read as the reverse complement.
ATCATCCGAATGAGTGGCCTGGCGGGCCGCAGGGTGCGCCAATCACACCTCGGATGTACGCCGATTGCTTCCGGCGCTGTTACACCGAGATACACCTGCGTCCTGGGCGACGGAGTGACCAGGTTGTGCTGGGCGCTGTGGCGCCCTGGAACGCATCGGTAAGCTACCCCGGCAATGTGCGAGGCGACTGGATCCGGTATTTCTATGACCTCCTGCTTTTGGTGGGCAGCCGTTGTGACGGCATAGCCCTTCACACGTACACTCACGGCCCGGAGTCGGCCAGGATTACTGCCAATACTCCTATGTGGGCACCCTTTGAAGACCGAAACTATGAGTTCCGGGCGTATCAGGAGTTCATGGCAGCCATACCAGCCAGCCTCCGGCACCTTCCGGTCTACATCACAGAGACTGATCAGAACGATCCCTGGTCAAGGCATCATTCGGGTTGGGTCCAGGCTGCGTATGCGGAGATCAACGCCTGGAATCAGGATCCCCTCCACCAACGGATACGCTGCCTGCTTCTGTATCGTTGGCTGCCGTATGACCAATGGTCCTTTGCTGGGCTGCGTGAGGTAACCGATGACTTTCGCGCTGCGTTGGCGAAAGACTATCGTTGGTGGTGAGGTGCCTCAAAGCCTTCCCCACAATCTGAGCCCAGCCGAGTTTGGCATCCTGGTCGAAGAGGCGCTTTCTACTCTTCCGAAGGAGATCCTTGCGCATATGGACAACGTCGCTGTGATAGTGGCGGAATGGCCAAGCGGCGATGAGTTGCGACGGGCGAAGGTGGGGTCACAGACAAGCCTGTATGGTCTGTACGAGGGTATACCCTTGACTCGGAGAGGCACTCGGTATGGCCTGGTGCCGCCCGATCGCATAACGCTGTACCGGGGCCCCCTGCTGATGGCATGCCGCACAGTCGACGCTTTGCGCGAGCAGGTGAGACGAACCGTCGTTCATGAGATTGCTCACCACTTTGGGATCAGTGAGGCACGGATCCAGCATCTCGGGTACTAACTGCAGCGGGTGGGCGGCTTCTCGACGGAATATGCTGGTCCTCGCCCAATTGGGTCGGGCGTGGGACAGAGGGAGGGTGGGGCCATGGACGTCTACGAGCATGGTACTCTCATCACTGTTGATCCTCACCGCAAGATCATTCAAGATGGGGCGCTCGCTGTTAAAGACGGGCGGCTGATAGCTGTGGATAAGACACAGACGCTTCGTGAGATGTTCCCAGAGGCTTCTCGGAAGAATCTTGGCGGGAAGGTGGTGACCCCAGGCTTTGTGAACACCCATGTCCACCTGGCGCAAGCGATGATCCGTGGATGCGCAGATGACATGGAGCTCATTGATTGGCTGGGCCGCCGCGTTTGGGTGTTGCAGGGGAACTATACTGCCGAAGACGGCCGTGCCAGCGCCGAGCTCTGCGTCCTGGAGATGCTGCGTTCGGGTACGACAGCCTTTGTGGAATCCATGCTGGCGGAGCGCTATGGGTTTGATGGCATCGCGGAGGTGGTCATCCGATCTGGCATCCGCGCTGCTTTGGCCAAGATCGTGATGGACGTCGGCACTTATGCGACCAAGGATGGCTGGATGCATCCGGGCCTGGTGGAAGACCGCGACACCAGCGTGTCCAATACCCTACAGATGTTTTCCCACTGGCACGGAGCAGGGGATGGTCGCCTGGCGGTCTGGTTTGGCCCTCGAACACCGGGCGGGGTGACGCCGTCTTTGTACCGCGAGATCAGCGCACTGGCTCGAGCCAACGATATGCACATTACCGTTCACCTGGCCGAGGTTCAGGCGGACCGGACGTACATCAAAGAAAAGTATGGCATGTCTCCGACAGAGTTTGCCAAAGACGTGGGCCTCGCCGGGCCGAATGTCCTCCTGGCTCATGCGGTCTGGATGAACGAGCAGGATATTGCTGCGTTGGCCAGTCAGGGAACTCATGTGTCACACAACCCTCTCTCCAATGCCAAGTTAGCGTCGGGCGTCGCGCCGATTCCGGAAATGCTCAAGGCCGGCGTCAGTGTCTCGCTGGGTACTGACGGAGGCCCCAGCAATAACACGTATGATCTTGTTCACGACATGCGGTGGGCCTCTTATCTGCACAAGGCGCGGACGCTGGATCCCCTGGTCATGCCAGCGGAGACGGTTCTGGAAATGGCGACCATTGGCGGGGCCCGGGCGATAGGTTGGGGCGATCGGATCGGCTCTCTCGAGGTAGGCAAGCAGGCCGACTTTGTGGCCTTTGACTTTGACAAGCCGCACTTGACGCCCAGTGGCAATCCTGTGTCCACCCTCGTCTTTAGTGCAACTGGCGCCGATGTATCTTTGGTAGTCATTGCCGGCCAGGAGGTCGTGAGAGAGGGTCGCGTTCTCACGCTTGATCAGGAGCGTATCCTGTCGGAGGCCCAACGGCGGGTCAAGGACCTGTACCAACGATCCAATCTGACCAATGCGCCGCGATGGCCCATTTGTTGACTCACTACTGTGAGAGACAAATCCCCCAGCCGGGTAAGGGGATAGACATAACACTATTGCTCGGGAGAATGTGGTGGATAGCGAGGCGACATAACACGATAGAAGTATGGTATTGGGCGGGCCGGGTATGCCGGGAGGGTCCTCTGGTTGTGGATGAGCAGCTCTGGCGTTCGGCAGAGGAGCGACAAGGGCCCTTTTGACAAAGCATGAGCTGTTTAATAGAATGAGCTACTCGTGCAAGTCGCGCGAGCAGGCATCCAGCAGAGGGAGGCTATTGCATGTACCAGAGCACTACTGTCATTGGTCATCTGGGCCGCGATCCTGAGATGCGCTTCACACCCGACGGCACTCCTGTGACTACCTTCAGCGTCGCCACCACACGGAGGTGGAACAATCCCGACGGACAGGCACAGGAAAAGACGACATGGTTCCGTGTGACCGCGTGGCGAAAGCTGGCAGAAACCTGCAACCAGTTCCTGACCAAGGGGCAGTTAGTGCTGGTGGAGGGTGACGTGGAGGCTTCTGCTTGGTCTGACAAGACGTCCAATGAAGCTAGAGCCACCCTGGAATTGCGCGCTCGCACTGTCAGGTTCCTCAGCAAGAAGGGTGAACGCGGAGAGCCTGATGTCACCGCGGGTGGCGCTGGACCCTCGGACGAGGAGATTCCTTTCTAGCAACGCCACACCCAACAACAGTGTAGCCTTATGCGTTGGCAACTTTTGTGCGCCGTCTCTTGGCACGGCGTGTATGTCACCGACCTCGAGCATGCCTCGAGGTCGCTTTAGTCTCAAGGCAGGCTTGTCGGAGGGAATCATTGAGCAGCGAGGTAAAGGACGTCGTTGAGACTGTCGTGCGTAACGTGGAGCATGTCATTGTGGGCAAGGGAGAGGTCATCGAACTGGCCATCGTTGCCTTGTTGTGTGAGGGGCACATTCTCATTGAGGACGTGCCGGGCACTGGTAAGACGACATTGGCCAAGTCGCTGGCCAGCTCCCTGGGCTGTTCGTTTCGGCGCATTCAGTTCACGCCGGACCTGCTGCCCTCCGACGTCACCGGCATCTATTTCTTTAACCAGAAAGCTCAAGAGTTCGAATTCAGGCCTGGGCCGATCCTGGCGCAGATCGTTTTGGCCGATGAGATCAACCGTGCTACTCCCCGTACGCAGTCAGCCTTGTTGGAGGCCATGCAGGAGCGCCAGGTCACGGTTGACATCGAGACCAGGTCTGTCCCTCGTCCGTTTATGGTGCTCGCCACCCAGAATCCCATCGAATTGGAGGGGACCTTTCCCCTTCCTGAGGCGCAGGTCGATCGCTTCCTGATGCGGATTCAGCTGGGTTACCCTACGGAGAGTGAGGAGAACGATATCCTACTGCGTTACGACCATGATGACCCCCTGCGTGTTCTAGCACCTGTGGTGGGGGCAGAGAAACTGGTGGAGCTACAAAGTCAGGTCCGCCTTGTGAGAGTAGAGGACTCGGTACGGGAATATATGGTACGGACTGCCAGGAAGACACGGGAGCACCCAGCTGTTGAACTGGGCGTCAGCCCCAGGGGCACCTTGGCGCTGTACAGGGCCTCGCAGGCTTTGGCAGCTATTCGTGGACGGGATTATGTTATACCCGACGACGTCAAGTACCTGGCTGCGCCAGTGCTCACTCATCGTATCATCATCCGGCCCCAGACCAGACTCCGCGGGCGTACGCCGGAAGAGGTCATTACGGAGATCGTGGATTCCGTGCCGGTCCCTGTGGAGCACTGATGCTGAGCGAGAGCTGGATCGCGCTGGCTCTGTTTGCCACCGTGATCGGCCTGGTGCTCCGGCAAAGCGGCCTGGTCACCTTGGCTGTTCTCTTGCTGAGCTCGGTTGGCAGCGGCTGGCTGTGGAATCGATATGCGCTCTGTAATATCGGGTACCGTCGCATGATGAGCGAACACCGGGCGTTTCTCGGCGAGATCATCACTATCACACTGGAGGTCACCAACGCCAAATGGTTGCCGGTGCCTTGGCTGAGGATCGATGATGAGTATCCTCTGGCGCTAACAGTGCTTGATCAGGAGCTTCAGTTATCCACCAAGGCTGACGTTGCCTTTCTGCGCACGCTACTTTCTCTACGGTGGTTTGAACGCGTGCAGTGGCGCCACGAGATCCGTTGTGACCACCGGGGCTTTTATCCCATCGGTCCAGTGCACTTTCGCTCCGGCGATATGTTCGGTCTGTTTCTCACCGAAACTGATTTGGAGCAACCCGACTGGCTGATCATCTACCCGGAAGTGAAACCCCTTTTGGGCCTCCAGCTTCCCCCCAGAGATCCGATGGGCGAAACAAGGGCTCCCTACAGCGCTATCGAAGATCCTATTCGCACCCGCGGAGTGCGCCCTTATCTCTCCACTGATTCACAGAAGAGCATCCATTGGAAGGTGTCTGCCCGACGCCAGGAGTTGCAGGTCAAAGTACAGGAGCCTGCCACAACTCACCAAGTAGTGGTCTTTCTCAACATGGCTACCTTGCCCAGGCCGCTTCAAGGTACTATTCCTGAGAGGCTTGAGCAAGCGATCAGTCTAGCTGCATCTCTAGCGGCGCACGTTACCGAGGAGCGGTGGCAGGTCGGTGTTGTGGTCAACGGCTGCTGGCCTCAGTCGGATCAGCCCCTCAGGATTCTGCCGGGCCGTAGCCCAGGCCAACTGACTCGTGTGCTGGAGGCTCTAGCTGCCGTGGCGACACTTACTACGGTGTCGATTGAGGACTTGCTGAACAGAGAGAGCGCGCGCCTGCCGTGGGGGGCTACCTTGGCGATCGTTACGGCCATTGTGGATGGGGAGCTTTTGGTCGCGGTCCATCGGCTGCTGGATGCTGGGCGTCGCGTGATTTTGCTGTCATTGGACGCCAGGCCACAACCCTGGTTTGTACCGGGCCTGGTGGTGCATCAGGTCCTGGATCAGGGTAGCCACTTTGTGTTGACAACTGGGGGAGAGCTCTGACCACTGTGTACGGTGAAAGGCGTTGGCGTCGGGAAGCCATGTATTTGGGTGTGGGGGCTATGGAGAGCTGCTGGCTCTACCCTTGGTTGGCCCTTGTGTGGGGAAGTGCGGGGCAGGGTGCGCGCCTGTCCCTGGGGGCTGTGATGGGCACTCTTCTGCTATCCCACTACCTGACCCGCTGGATGGATCACCGGCGCGTGTCCCTGACTGCACAGCGGACCATTTCGGTGTTGCTATTGGTGGTCACAAGCCTGACCTTGGTTAGGTTCTTTAGCTATCCCGCCGTTCAGGCGGGGGAGCTCCTGTGGTTACGGCAACTGGCCAGTGACCTTGGTGGAATCATGGAGCGCGTGCCGCTTTCGCTATTGACCTTGCTGGCCGTTTGCTACCTATGGTGGCGGGGCATTCAACTGGGACAAAGCGATCTAGATATGGATGGCGCTGCCCTATCATTTCGGATTGGCGTCGTCGCGTTCTTGTGGTTACTACTGGTGTCTGTGTTCGGGGCTCCCCTTGATCCGACGCCATTTCTTGTTTCGTATTTCGCAATCGGGCTTGTTGTGCTGGCCCTGGCGCGCTTGGAAGATGTAAACGAGAGCAGCCTCAGCATCCGCAGTCCTTTCGGACTCTCCTGGCTGGCCATCCTGGTCAGCGTCGTTTGTTTGGTCATCGCAACGAGCCTTCTGGGCATTCGTTTGGTCACACCAAGCAACATTGCCGGCGTGTTTGGCTACCTCAAGCCACTCTGGGGCATCATGAGACCCTTACTCGATCCTCTCTTGCAGGTTATTGAGGCGCTGTTGAGCCTCATGCTTGGCTTTCTGGTGTGGCTGTTTGCCTCGGCACTGGGCATGAGTGATAGCGAGATCAGCCTACCGAGCAGCCCGTTCGAGGAGTTCATGGCGGCTTTTCGGGAGTTGAGACCCGCCTCTCCTCCGTGGGTCTTGGAGTGGCTCAAGTGGGGAGCCCTGGGAGCTGCCCTGCTAGTCACCCTGGCGGCCATCGCACTATCTATCCATCGTCGGGAAAGGGAACTTCGGGTGGGTCGCGAAGGTAGCCACGAGACTGTCTTGGCTGGGCCGCTGGTCGCGGATGAGGGCTCATCGAGAGGTCGTTTGCGCGAGCTGTTGGGAGCCTTGGGCGAGTGGTTGACCAGCTTCAGTGGCGAGCGTTATGCTATTCGGACCATCCGGCAGATCTATGCCAGCCTTGTGAGGCTTGCGGCGGCTCGTGGCTTCCAGCGGAATGAGGCGGAGACCGCGTATGAGTTTGTGGTCACGCTGCGGCGAGCGTTTCCTGGGTGTGAGGACGAGATCCTGGCGATCACCGAGGCCTATGTACGCGCTCACTATGGGATGCACCCTGCGGCAGGACGCGAGGTGGAGCTGGTGCGGGCCGCATGGCTGACGATCCGCGATCGCCAGGCGCAGAATGCCCCCTAGGGCCACCAGGGAGTCGCCATTCATGGGATTCCGGCGAGGTCTCCGGTTAGCTCTGGCGTTGACCGCCGGGCTGTTGGCGCTGCTGATCATGCATATGGTCGTCACGTCGTATACCTTGGACATCGACCTGGCTCAAAAGCGCCTTGATTGGGCGACGCCGCCAGTGGGCCAGATGCGGACAGTTCAGACGTTTCTGTGCCAGCGGCCGAACCTGTGTGAGATCCAAGTTCTGCCGGCAGTGTATCCAGGGCCTGGTGAGGGCACTCTAACCCTACGGTTGGTGGCTGAAAGTGACCTGTCGGTAGACACAGTCAGGTGGGAGACTGCTGCCGACCAGATCGAAGCCAACACTCCCATTCATATGACGTTTGAACCACTGGCCGACTCTGCTGGGCAGCGGTACAGGCTGATCTGTGAGGGATCACCAGGGATCAGGGTTGGATTGTGGTGCAGTAGTACCGACGATGTTAGGGAGGGCAGTCTTCTGCTTGGTGATGAGGAGGCTGGAGGCAGTCTGCGCCTCGTTACCCTTTGCCGCTATGATCCGTTAGTGGCGCTCCGGCAGGGGAGCGCTGCAGTGGGCAGGTCCTGGTGGCTGATCTTTCCGCTGGCAGGAGCGCTTCTTCTGCCAGGCTACGCTGTGTGTCGTGGTTTGCGGATTGTGCCGGCCGCCAGCGTGCCTTCGCAAGTCGCCCTGTCGGTGAGCACCAGTCTCTCGATGTTGCCCATTGCCCTCTTGTGGAGCACGTCGGCAGGGTTACGTTGGAGCCGCGGCGCTATCTTGACCGTGGTGTTCTTATTTTGCTCATGGTGGGCCATTGGTGCTTGCCGTGAGTGGAGTCTGCATTCGCCCAAGTGGCGAATCCCGTCCATGGACAGACCCAGCCGCGCTGTCCTGGGTATCTTGATTTGTACGCTGGTTCTGCGCTTTGTACAGATTCGGAGCTTGTCGCTGCCGGCCTGGGTGGATTCGACGCAGCATGCGTTGATCGCGCAGCTGATCACTCTGGGGGGGCGGGTGCCTAGCTCGTATGAGCCTTTCGTGCCGGTGGAGGGCTTCATATACCACTTTGGCTTTCACGCCAACTTGGCCGTCTTTCACTGGTTGTCCAATCTGGCTATACCCGATGCGATGCTCATCTTGGGGCAGGTGCTGAGCGCTCTTTGTGTTCTGAGCGTGTACCTCATGACGGAACGATTGACCCATCACTCTTGGGCGGGCGCCGTCGCGGCATTCCTCACGGGCCTGGTATCGTACATGCCTGCCTATTACTCCGCCTGGGGCCGCTACACCCAGCTGACAGGGATGGTGGTGTTGCCGGCTGCTTTGGTGACGAGTATGGATTGGATCGAATCCCCGCAGCGTCAGTTGCGGTTGCTAGCCCTTGCCTCGATTCTACAGGCTGGCTTGTTCTTGATCCATGCACGGGTGAGCGTTTTTGCGGCGTGCTTTGTGGCGGCCTACGTGTGTGTGCGGGCTTGGTCTGCGTATTGTAGCCAAGGGAGGAGGCTCAATAGGGAGTTGGTGCTGCGCTTGGGTTTGCTTGTCGGTGCGGCTCTGGCAGCCTGCGCACCCTGGCTGGTGCGGGTCGCGGGTGGGCTTCAACAGATCGCGCTG
>DDYO01000104.1:0-14640 GCA_002348045.1 Anaerolineales bacterium UBA2232 | reverse complement strand
TGGCGTTGGTCGTGAATCCGGGCTCGATCGGGTTGCCCCAGACCAACCTCGTTAACAACGCTAGCGCGACGATCTCTCTGTTCTTGCCCCTGGCGATACTGGGTGGCCAGGGTTTTGCCGTAACGGCCGAGCGATTGTGGAAGTGCAGCGTGTCAGTGGGTGAAAGGGCGGGTTGGGCCTCAGTGGCTGCTGCCTTCGCGCGACTGGCCGCCACCGGTCTGGCGCTGGTCATTGCCTGGAAGTGCGCCTGGGGCATGGTTTCGGTCATCGATGACTCCACGGTGATGGCTTCTGCGCGGGACCGCGCTGCCATGGAATGGATCCGCAATCAGACCCCGACGGATGCGGTCTTCCTCACCAGCGTGAGGCTCTGGCAGCTGGGTATATATGTGGGGACTGATGGGGGTGCCTGGATACCGATGCTGGCGCAGAGGAGAACCGTCCTTCCACCGTTGCCCTACGCCTACGGTAAGCCCGACTATGTAGAGCGCACGAACGCCTTGGCCGAGACCGTGTCGCACGCCGCAGGCTCCCAAGATCTGGCGCTGGCATCCTTAGTGGATAAGGAGGGCGTCACGCACATCTACATCGGCAGCCGTGGTAGGGAGCTGAGACCAGAGTGGTTCGTTGGCGATTTCCGCTACCGTACTGCGTATTCGGACGGCGATGTGTGGGTATTCGAAGTTCTCAAGGGACAATAGAAACAGCACCCCCAGGGTGCCAGGAGGTGCTGCGATCGTACGGAGCGAGGCTAGACTGAGGTCATTCTGCCTCGAACTAGGCCTGCTGTGCAGCCTCATTGAGGCGCTGCATCAAGCGAGATTTGCGACGGGCCGCGCTATTCTTGTGGATAATGCCCTTCTCAGCCGCCTTGTCCAGGGCGCGCGCCGCCAGGGTCACGACCTTCTTTGCTTCCTCAAGGTTACCCGCCTCTATCTCGGAGCGGGCCTTCTTCACGTAGGACCGGGCCTCGGTCCGAGCCTTGCGGTTACGCAGACGCCTCTTCTCCGAGGTTCGGATCCGCTTTAGGGCTGACTTGGTGTTCGCCAAAATAGACCTCCGTGCGTGTGTCAGAGAGAAACTCTGATAATATCTGTGCCGCTAGGCTTGTTCTGACCGGCTATTTTGACACATGTTTAGAGCATCGTTACAATGCGCCGGCCGAGCAGGATTACGGCGAGGGGTATTCTACTCCATCTTGTCCAGGATGTCAAGAGCACCACCGCAGGCACGAGGCCAACCGGTGTCCACAAGCCGCGGTGCACATTCACGGCGGTTCATCACGGGGTTGTTTCACGTGAAACATCCTCGAAAAGGTTTCACGTGAAACTCTCTGCCCAAGGAGAAACACTCGTGACTTTACCCGTCAGCCCAACTCAGAGTAGCCCGCCCTTGTGTGACTACGAGGGTACCGACTATCGGGCTGATTTCTGGACTGGCCATGGGCGCGATTACGAAGACCTGGCTGAGCGCATCGCCCTGACCAGGCTCCTTCCCAATAGGGGTGAATGTCTCATCGACATCGGCGGTGGCTTTGGGCGACTCCTACCCCTCTATGCCGGCCACCGCAAAATTGTGCTCATGGACCCTTCCAAGTCTCAACTCTGCCAAGCCCGGGAGGCGCACGGCGACAGTCGCATCACCTATGTCGCGGCCAATCTCTACGGCATGCCTTTTCTCCCCGGCAGCTTTGATACAGCCGTGATGGTGCGCGTCCTCCACCACCTCCCGGATGTATCCGGCGCCTTCTCTGCCATTCACCGCATCCTCAGCCCCAAGGCGAGTTTCATCCTCGAATTTGCAAACCAGCGCAACCTGAAAGCTATCTTGCGCTATGCGCTGCGCCGCCAGGCCCACAATCCCTTCTCCTTCGAGCCGTACGAATTCGCGCCACTCCACTTTGACTTCCAGCCAGCCTATGTTCAGCGCCATCTTCTGGAGGCTGGTTTTCAGATCGGGCAGTACTTGGGCGTGTCTCAGTTTCGCATCTCACTTCTGAAACGCATTATCCCGGCACCTGTTCTGGCCCGACTCGACGGCTGGCTTCAGGTCCCTGCCGGTCATCTCAGGCTTACCCCCTCGGTGTTTGTAAGTGCTCGCGCCTCCGACAGCCTGCCTCAGGGCACCTCCTTATCGATCTTTTGTTGTCCGTCGTGCCACAGTGCTGACTTGAGCACAGAACCCGACAGCCTCCGCTGTGGAGGTTGTGGCAGACGCTGGAGTACTACCGACGGCATATACGACTTTAGGCAGCCTCTAACTTAGGCCAACGTACCCACGTCAGCGGAAGGGCTGCAGCCTTTATTTGACATGAATGCCCAAGCAGGGTATGCTTTCTGCTACGGGGGTGGATGAGTCCTGGTGGGCTCCGCGGTCTTCAAAACCGTTTGAGGGGTGCTGCTGAAGCGGCCCTGGTGGGTTCGACTCCCATCCACTCCCGCCTGAGCCCCTCCCAGATAGCAGATGGGAGGGGCTTACTCTTTGGCGGCACCGGGCAGAAACGGTCTCTTCTGCACCCAGCAACCGCAAGTCGACAGACGATCCCAGGTGCTTCACTTCACCGTGACTGGTCGCGAGCTCCCGACCTCTCGCCTTTGGCCTCTGCCCAGTGCCCTAGGCACTGACCATACCATTGCCCAACCCGGCCGTTTTGTGCAGCATTCGGGATGCCCAAGGGCCAAACTGCTGCGATGCCTGTCTGTTCAGACCTTGCTAAGCAGGTTCGTAAAGACCCGATGATGTTTCTCTTCATCGGATAGTATCCCCTGGAATAGTTTCATGGTCACATCGTCACGTTCTCTTCCGGCTAGCTCGATAATCTGCCTATACAGTTCAATGGCCAGTCGTTCCTGCTCCCTGTCATCCTCCAGCATCTCCTTAGCTCCCGTGCCGATCGTGACAGCGGCTGGTTCCGTCGTGACTTTTCCCCCAAGGGCGGTGATTCTCTCGGCAATCGCTTCAGCGTGTCTCATCTCAGCAATAGCGATCTTCTTGAGACTAGCACCTGGGAGCCAGACCGACGCATGGCTACCGATAAACTTACTGAGCTTGACCATCGGGGTTCCACCCGAAGCCACCGAAGCCTGACCGGCTCCAACAGAATGCTGCAACATATACTGTATCGAGACTTGGAGTTCCCTTGCCATCGCTTGATTCAGAAGGTTCAGCAACTCTAAGCGACTACCTTCACGACTCATACCTGACCCCCCTTTCAATGGCTTGTCCTGGCTCACCGCCGATGCAACGATCACACCCGCCTCGAATCGTTGGCGAAACCAACGGGACCATCGTTCTCCTGACTGCGCAGCCACAAAGCCCGGATTGTCCACCTCCTTCGGACTTGCCCGCACTTGCCACTCACGCCCGCCAAGTTCCCTCCTACACAGCCCTGGGATAACACCCCAGCACCCGGAGAAAAGTCGCCAGCTCCTCCAGATGCCTCAATGCGTTCTTGGCAGGCGCATCGTCAATGCTCCCCACAAAATCCACATAGAAAAAGTACTCCCACGGCTTTCCCTGAAGTGGCCGGGACTCGATCTTGGTGAGGTCAATGTCCCGTAGGGCAAATACCGCCAGAGACCGAAAGAGAGCCCCGGGTCGGTTGTCCATCGAGTACACGATGGAAGTCTTTGCTTCCTCTTGAGGGCTCACCGGCTCCCTTGCCAGCACCAGGAACCGTGTATAGTTCTCGGCATTGTCCTCCAGGCCGGTCTTCAACACACTCATGCCATAGATCTCTGCGGCTCGGTGACTGGCGATCGCTGCTCCATCCCGTATGCCTTGGTCCTGCAGCATCTTGACGCTGCCCGCGGTATCATACGTCGCGACCCGCTCCGCCTCCGGCAACAGCACGGTCAATGAACCCTCACACTGTGCCAGGGCCTGCGGATGCGAGTAGACCCTGCGCACATCCGCCATCGCGACCCCTGGAAGCACGATCAGCTCGTGGGCCACGCGGACCTGCACTTCGCCAACTATGGGCAAGCTATACCGCAACAGGAGATCGTAATTCCGATGGATGCTGCCCGCCAGCGAGTTTTCCACCGGAATCACTCCCAGGTCGGCCGCGCCCCCGGTTACTGCATCAAACACTGCTTCGAATGACGTGCACGGCAGCAACTCCACGATCTCCTCGCAGAATCCTATGACCGCCGCCTCGCTGTACGCACCTCTCTCCCCCTGAAAAGCTACTATCCTGCGGTCGTGCCTGTCCACTGCCACCGACAGCCTCCTTCATTTGCATGAGCGAAGGGGCGCGCTCCCTTCTCCCAGTCACAATCCTTGGGCCTCTATCTGCGCCCATTCTAGCAAAACGGGCGCAGCCTACAAACACCAGCAACATCCACTCTGTCGGGGACTGCCCTATGAAGGCAGGGCTGCACCTCGGCTGCGTCTTCTCCATGTCAGGGCTACACCATTTGACATTTCCGGTGGTCAATGCTATCATCGGCCTATGGTAGACATTGTACGATCCAGCAAGGCTCACCACCATCACCACGCGCCCTTACCTGTCGGCCGGGAGCCCACCCTGCGGTCTTTTTAGCTACCACCTGAACGTTGTTGTTCAGCCCTCCCGGCAAAGCGGCGAGGGCTTTTTCATTATTAGGGGGTTTATGAGCCAGCGTAATGACATTCGCCTCTCGGTGCCCAGCAAAGGCGTCTTGTTCGAGACTGCACTGAGCTTGTTGGCTGACTGCGGCCTTCAAGTCCAGAAGACGAATCCGCGCCAGTACGAAGCCTGCATCCCCGCGCTGCCTGGCTTGACCGTTCTCTTCCAGCGACCCGGGGACATTGTCGTCAGCGTTGCCGATGGCAGCGTGGACTTTGGTATCACTGGCCTGGACATGGTCGCTGAGCGCAGCAACCCAGATGACCGGAACCTTCTCCTGGTCCATGATGCCCTGGGATTTGGTCACTGCCGGCTGAGCTTGGCTGTTCCCGAAGCGTGGCATAGCGTGCGTACCCTTGGTGGCCTTGTTGACTACACCCGTGCCATGGGTAGGCCGCTGCGAGTGGCCACCAAGTTCCCCCGTTTGACCGCGGCCTTTCTGCAAGACCACGGCATTCAGCCCTTTACCCTTATCGCCGTGGAGGGTACCCTTGAGGCAGCGCCTGCCATTGGTTACGCTGACATCATCTCCGATCTTGTTTCATCAGGTCAGACGCTGCGCGACAACCGTCTCTACCCGCTGGATGATGCCGTCATCCTTCAGTCACAGGCAGTGCTCTTGGCTAACCGGCCCGCCCTTCAATCACGCTCAGAAGTATTGACCGTGGCACGCGTACTGCTCGAATACATAGAGGCGCATCTGCGCGCCAAAGAACACGTCGCCATCTTTGCGAATATGCGTGGTGAGTCTCCCCAAGCCATTGCCCATCGTATGTTCACCCAGCCTACATTAGGCGGCCTGCAGGGTCCCACCGTCTCACCGGTAGTGGTGCGCACGGGCAATGGCAGCTGGTTCGCTGTCCACATCGTGGTCGCCAAGGAAACCCTCTTCCAGGCCATCAGCGAGCTTCGTTCCATAGGCGGAAGCGGGGTGGTTGTCTCCCCCGTCAGCTACATTTTCGAAGAGGAACCCGCTCGTTATCGTGCCCTCATGGAGGCCGTGAATGGCAACTCCTGACCGCCCTATCTGCGTCTGGGAGGACTGGCAAGAAGCCCAGCGCACCGTTCTCCGTCGCACGAGCTTGCTCGACATGACGGACATTCCCGAACGCCTTCGGTCCGAGCTATTTCGGATATTCGGCCGTGACCTGACGCCGGATCAGGCGGTTTCTGAAATCATCGCCGACGTTCGACATCGCGGTGATGTCGCCCTCTACGATTGGACGCGACGCATCGATGGGATGGACCTCCGGACCTATGAGATTCCCTCTGAAGCTCTGGCCGAGGCCTACTGCTCCCTGCCCCCGGGGCTGGTCCAGTCACTTCATACGGTCTCCCAGCGCATCCGATCTTTCCATTCTTTCCAGCCACTGCAGTCCTGGACTACCACCCATCTCGGGGGTATCCTAGGTCAGCGCGTCACACCTCTACAACGGGTCGGAGTCTATGTGCCAGGCGGGACCGCTCCCTTACCCTCGTCCCTTCTAATGACCGCCATTCCTGCCCGTGCCGCAGGTGTCACGGAAGTGGTCGTCTGCACGCCTCCCAGCTCGGCGCACGGCGGTGTCTCCCCCATCATCCTGGCCGCAGCCCACATCGCCCAGGTGGACCATGTCTACTCTCTCGGCGGCGCGCAGGCCATCGCCGCGCTGGCCTACGGAACTTCCACCATCCCCCGGGTGAACAAGATCGTTGGCGCCGGCGGCTTGTTCGTCACCCTGGCGAAGCGCCAGGTGTACGGGGACGTCGGACTCGACGGACTCGCTGGTCCCACGGAGACCTTGATCATCGCTGACGAGACTGCCAATCCAGAATGGATTGCTGCAGACCTGCTGGCTCAAGCCGAACATGATATCCTCGCAAGCGCCGTTCTGATCACAAACTCAAGGAGCCTTGCTGAGGATGTTCTGCGCCATGTCGAGCGACAGCTCCCGGCCCTGCACCGTGCTGACATCGCCCGGGCAGCCCTTGCCCGCCGTGGAGCCATCATAGTTGTTCCTTCGCTGGAGATAGCCATCGACTTGGCGAACACGTATGCCCCCGAGCACCTCTGCTTGGCAGTCTGCGAGCCGCACCAGTGGGCTAATCGCGTGCGAAACGCGGGTGGTCTCTTCATCGGCGAGCACTCCTTTGAGGTGCTGGGTGACTATGCCGCGGGACCAAGTCACGTCATGCCCACGGGTGGCACCGCACGGTTTGCTTCACCTCTCAGCGTCCTGGACTTTGTCAAGGTTACCAGCATCATCGACCTGGACCCTGAGACCTCCAGCCAGCTCTGCGCTTCCGCAGCCCAAATCGCACAGGCTGAGTCGTTGACTGGACACGCAGCCGCGGCCCTCCAGCGAGGAGCTAGCATATGAGAGCTGTAGACCTTCTCCGGCACGACATTGCCGCGCTGGAACCATATACCCCGATCTACCCACTGGAGGTCCTGGCTGCTCAACTGGGCCGCCAGCCAGATGATCTCATAAAACTGGATGCTAACGAGAACCCTTACGGCCCGCCGCCCCAGGTGCGACAGGCCCTGGCTGAACTCCGTTACCCTCACATCTACCCGGATCCTGAAAGCCGGACCCTTCGTGCCGCACTCAGCGAATACACCGGAGTGCCCAGCGACTTGTTGCTCGCTGGCGCCGGCTCTGATGAGCTGCTTGACCTCATCACTCGTGCCTTTCTCCAGCCCGGCGACGTTCTCCTCGATTGTCCGCCCACCTTTGGTATGTACTCGTTTGATGCCAGCCTCTGTGGAGCGCGTGTCATCCTGGCTTCACGCCGTCCGGACTTTTCCCTTGACCTACCCGCTATCGAGCGCGTCGTCCGGGAATACCAGCCCAAGCTGCTGTGCCTGGCCTCTCCCAATAACCCCGACGGCAGCCTGCTGGCAGATCGAGAGCTGGCCTTTCTGCTGGAACTGCCCCTGGTGCTGGTCCTAGACGAAGCCTACATCGAGTTTGCCGGCCGCGAGCGAAGCAGGATCCCATGGGTCCTGCGCCATGAGAACCTCATTGTGCTGCGTACATTCAGCAAATGGGCTGGACTCGCAGGACTCCGGGTGGGCTATGGCGCGTTTCCCGCCTCGCTGATCCCACAGTTTTGGAAGATCAAGCAGCCGTACAATGTGTCCGTAACAGCTTCGGCTGCTGCTATCGCTGCGCTCGACGGATTCGCCGACGCCAATCTCAACATCAAGCGCCTCGTCACCGAGCGCTCCCGCCTCCACGAGCTCCTCACCACCATTCCATACCTACAGCCTTACCCATCGCAGGCCAACTTCATCCTATGTAAAGTGGTGGGGCGCGATGCCCTTGCTCTAAAGCATGCGTTGGATGCCGAGGGTATCCTTGTGCGCTACTTCAACAAACCTGGGCTACGTGAGCACATCCGAGTCAGCGTCGGCCGCCCCAATGATACCGACACCCTGATTGCTGCTTTACGGAGGGTATGACCCATGCGCACCGCTTCAGTCCACCGCACGACCCGGGAAACCGATGTTGAACTCGTCCTCGAGTTGGACGGCACTGGACAGCACAGCCTGCAGACTGGACTTGCTTTCCTGGACCACATGCTGGCGCAGCTTGCTGTGCATGGGCTCTTTGATCTGCGCGTGCAGGCGCGCGGTGATCTAGACGTCGATGCGCACCACACCGTTGAAGATGTCGCCCTGGCGCTCGGCACAGCCCTGGACCAAGCATTGGGAGATCGGTCTGGGATTGTGCGCATGGGCGCACAACATGTGCCGTTCGATGAATCGCTAGCCCTCGTTGCCATCGACCTCTCGGGAAGGCCCCATTGCGTGATCTCGGTGCCGTGGACCGGTCCTGCGGTCGGCAGCCTACCCGTTACCCTCATTGAGCATTTCTTTGCGTCCCTTGCGGTGACATCCCGAACTACCATCCATGCCCACATCATCAGTGGACGTGACGACCATCACAAAGCCGAGGCTCTCTTCAAAGCCTTGGGTCGAGCCCTGGACCAGGCCGTGCGCCTAGACGCCCGTCGTCAGGGCCTGATCCCATCCAGCAAGGGTACCCTATGATTGCCCTAATAGACTATGGCGCCGGCAACGTGCGTTCGGTCTTCAAAGCTCTGGAGGCGGTTGGCGCCCGCGTTCACCTTGCCACTGAGCCCGATCGTGTGGGTTCGGCAAGCAAGGTTGTGCTCCCGGGGGTTGGAGCCTTTGCTGACTGTATGGCAGCCCTTCGCCGCCAGGGCCTCACCGAGGCCATCCTTGGCGCTGTTCGGGAGGGCAAGCCGTTTCTGGGCATCTGCGTCGGTATGCAAGTGCTCTTTGAGATGGGGGAGGAAATGGGCCAACACCCCGGCCTCGGCATCCTGCGCGGCCGAGTCACCCGGTTCACCCACACGCACCTCAAAGTGCCGCACACCGGCTGGAATCAGCTCCTGCCAAGCCTTGACCATCCGCTCTTTCAGGGACTATCACTGAGCCCCTGGGCGTATTTCAACCATGCTTACTACTGCCAGGCGCAATCCGATGATGTGTTGGCGGTGACTGACTATGGCGGATACTTTGCCTCAGCGGTTGCCTGCGAAAACGTCTATGGCATCCAGTTCCACCCAGAAAAGAGCCAATCCATCGGCCTCCGCATCCTTCAGAATTTTGTGGAGGACGTTTCGTGAAGGACTGGACCGTATTCCCTGCCATCGACCTGCGGGACGGTCACGTCGTGCGACTCACTCAGGGGGACCCTGCTCGCCAGACCACCTATGATCGAGACCCCCTTGCCGCCGCTCAACGCTGGCAAGCCGCAGGAGCTACCTGGGCACACGTGGTGAACCTTTCCGGCGCGTTTGGTGAAAGCGATTCAGTCAATGGAGCTTCGCTGCAAAGCATTCTCACTTCCGGCCTGTCGGTGCAGTTTGGAGGGGGATTGCGGACCATGCAGTCGATACAGAACGCCCTCGACCTTGGCGTGCGCCGTGTTGTGCTGGGCACTGCTGCAGTGAAGGACCCGGACATCGTCAAGGCTTCCGTCGATGCCTTTGGAGCAGAGCGCATCGCTGTTGGCCTGGACTTGAGGGCAGGAGTGCCTCAGACCCACGGGTGGACCCAGCCCACCAAGCAGTCAGCAGTGGCACTGGCGAAGAAGTGGGCCGACAGAGGCCTTTGTTGGCTCATCCTCACCGACGTCCACCGGGACGGTACCGGCGCAGGAGTTAACATAACCGTCACCACGGAACTGGCGACCGCTACTGGCTTATCCGTCATCGCCTCAGGGGGGGTCGCCTCCCTCACCGACGTACGTAACGCCTACCGTGCCGGCCTCGCCGGGATCATCATCGGTCGTGCTTTGTACGAAGGCCAGCTGGACCTGCGTGAAGCCCTTAGCGTCTCGGGAGACCAGGAGGCCCGTCTATGTTAGCTAAGCGGATCATCCCCTGTCTTGACGTCAAGAACGGACGGGTGGTCAAAGGCATCAACTTTGTGAGCCTCAGGGATGCTGGAGACCCGGTGGAACAGGCTGAATCGTACAATCGTGAGGGCGCCGATGAGCTTATCTTCCTGGACATCTCAGCCACGCCTGAAGGGCATGCCACAACCATTGATGTTGTTCGTCGCGTCGCCGAGCGAGTGTTCATGCCCCTGACCGTTGGCGGTGGCGTGCGCACCGTCAATGATGTGCGCGCCCTATTGCTGGCTGGCGCTGACAAAGTCAGCATCAACACTGCAGCAATCCTGACTCCCCAGCTCCTAACGGCGGCCTCCGAAAAGTTTGGCAGCCAGTGCATCATCGTCGCTGTTGATGCCAAGCGACTGCCCGACACGCACCCCCAGCGCTGGGAAGTCTACATCAACGGCGGGCGCACCCCGACTGGACTCGATGTGGTAGAGTGGACCGTGGAGGCAGTCGGCTTGGGGGCCGGCGAAGTGCTTTTGACCAGCATGGATGCTGATGGCACCCTGGCGGGCTATGACATCGAGCTGACGCGCACCATCGCGGCCGCCGTTCCTGTACCCGTGATTGCCAGCGGCGGCGCCGGGACCATGGACCACTTTGCCCAAGTGCTCACTGCCGGCCAAGCCGACGCAGCCCTTGCCGCCTCCCTGTTTCATGACAGGGTGCTGAGCATCGCCAAGGTCAAGGCTTACCTCGCCGCACAGAATATCACCGTACGTTTCCCGGAACGACCGGAGTAGACATAACATGACCCCTATGACTGTGCCTGCCCCCGCCACCCAGCAGCCCGACTCTGACATTCGCTTTGATGACCGTGGGCTCATCACCGCCGTGGTTCAGGACGCATTGACTCATGAAGTCCTCATGGTCGCGTGGATGAATGAGGAGTCGCTGCGCCTAACCCGTGAAACCGGGCAGGCGCATTTTTGGAGCCGAAGCCGCCAGGAGCTGTGGCACAAAGGAGCTACCTCAGGCAATACCCTCACAGTTTGCCGGATCTGGGTGGACTGTGATGGCGATACCCTGCTCGTAGAGGCAGAGCCGGCAGGACCGGTCTGCCACACCAATCATCCCACCTGCTTTTTCAGGAGGCTGTTGTGATGGGCCCAGTAGTAGACGACCTCTTTGCGACAATCCTCCAGCGTCAAGCTCACCCCGAACCAGATTCTTACACCGCCAAACTGCTTACTGCGGGTGAAGACGAAATCCTGAAGAAGATAGGTGAGGAGGCGATGGAGGTCATTCTCGCCGGTAAGGGTCAAGGCAATGCTCGAGTGATTGCCGAGGCGGCCGATCTCATCTATCATCTGCTGGTCCTTCTGGCGGCCAAGGGACTGACGCCAGCGGACGTAGAGGCCGAACTCCAGCGACGGCGCCGCTGACACGTTCGCGCCATGCCTGCAGGAATGACAAGCGCCGTTTCCCCCGATGGACGTCAAGGGGGGAAACGGCGCTCAACGCCGCAGATATTGGATGGAGCGCACCTACGATTCCTCGCCACCGCCGTTCAGCAGAGCATACTCAAGCCCATCGGCCAATGCCTGCCAGCTTGCCTCGATGATATTTGCCGAGCATCCCACGGTGCTCCAGCTCCTGTGGCCGTCCGAGGAGTCAATGAGCACCCTCGTCTGGGCCCCAGTTCCGGCGCCACCATCGAGGATACGAACCTTGTAGTCAGCCAGCCGCACCCTTGCCAGCCGCGGGTAAGAGGGTACCAGCGCCTTGCGCACCGCCGCGTCCAACGCATTTACGGGCCCATTGCCATCTGCGGCGGTGTGCATGACCTTGTCGCCCACGCGCACCTTCACGGTGGCTTCTGATGCCATGCTACCATTGTGGATGTTCCGCACCAGCACATGAAAATCCAACAACTCGAATGGCGGCTGATAGTCCGGGCTGGCCCGCCGGATCAGCAGCTCAACGGAGCCATCCGCGCCCTCAAACTGAAAGCCCTGGCTTTCCAGCTCTTTGATCCGCTGCAGTACCTTTTGAGCCCGATCGGAACCAGCATCGAGATCCAGGCCCAGCTCTGCAGCCTTCACCGTGATACTGCTCTTGCCCGACAGCTCTGAGACGAGGATGCGCTGGTGATTACCCACCGCCACCGGATCAAGGTGTTGGTAGCTGTTCTCACATTTTACCAAGGCGTTCACGTGGGCGCCCGCTTTGTGGGCGAATGCACTGTGTCCAACATAGGGAGCGTGAGGGCTCAACTGCAGGTTTGCCGTCTCTGCAATGTACCGCGCGGTCTCGGTCAGCAGAGCCAACTGCTCATCGCTGACACAGCGATAGCCCATCTTGAGCTTGAGCGCCGGAATGATCGAGCATAGGTTGGCATTCCCGCAGCGCTCCCCGTATCCGTTCACGGTGCCCTGGACGTGCACAGCACCTGACCGTACTGCCGCCAGCGTGTTGGCCACCGCCAGATCCCCATCGTTATGGGCATGAATGCCGATCTGGGCGCTGGTCGATCGACACACAGTCTGTACCACTTCAGCGATGGTAGGGGGCAGAGCGCCGCCATTGGTGTCGCACAGCACCAGCACCTCAGCCCCGGCATCGGCTGCCGCGGCCAGGGTTTGCATCGCATAGGTCGAGTTGGCGCAGTAGCCATCAAAGAAATGCTCAGCATCATAGATGACCTGGATCCCCAGAGCACGCAGGTACTCCACGCTCTCCGAGATCATCCGCAGGTTCTCTTCCAGAGACGTGTGCAGGACCTCACGAACGTGAAGATCCCAGCTCTTGCCGAACAGGGCCACCGTCCTCACCCGAGCCGCTGCCACGGCGCGCAGGTTCGGGTCCTGTTCCACTGACAGGCCAGCTCGGCGAGTACTGCCGAAAGCTGTGATGGCCGAATTGGCAAAGGGGAATTCCGCTGCCCACTCGAAGAAAGCCATGTCCTTGGGATTGGATCCAGGCCAGCCCCCTTCGATGTACTGAATCCCCAGCCGGTCCAACTGCCGGGCGATCTTCTGCTTGTCCTCCAGCGAGAAGGAGATTCCCTCTGACTGTGCCCCATCGCGCAGCGTCGTATCGTAAAGACTGACCAGCGCGGCGGAGTTGCTCATGTACTCACCGGGGTCAGCCATTGATGCCGATCGGGGACCTTTCCGTCGAGAATCGCAAAGAAAGCCTCGATTAGCTTGCCGGTGATAGGCCCACGGCGGCCATTGCCTACTTCTATGCCATCCACCGCCCTGATCGGCGTGATCTCCGCAGCCGTCCCTGTGAAGAACAGCTCGTCGCAAATGTACAGCATCTCCCGAGGGATTTGGCGCTCATGTACCTTCAGGCCCATTTCCTCTGCCAGGGTGATCACCGACCCACGAGTAATCCCATCCAGGATGGACGTTGCCACAGGCGGCGTCCACAGCTGGCCGTCGCGTACCAGGAAGAGGTTCTCACCGCTCCCTTCACTGACGTATCCGCTCACATCCAGTGCGATGCCTTCAGCATAGTTGTGCGTTGCCGCCTCGGCGCGGATGAACTGTGAGTTGATATAGTTGCCGCCAATTTTGGCCATCGCCGGGAACGTGTCCGGAGCCATTCGCCTCCAAGAGCTCACCCCGACTTCTACTCCCTTTTCCAAGGCATCCGCGCCCAGGTACTTTCCCCATTCCCAGGTCAAGATGTAGACGTTGGTTGGAGAGTTGCGACCGTCCACGCCCAGAGGACCCGGTCCGCGGATCACCAGGGGCCTGATGTAACATGATTTGTGACCGTTTGCCGCCACGGTATCCAGGATAGCCTGGCCGACCTGTGCCTTCGAGAAAGGTATCGGCAGCCGGTAAATCTTGCAAGAGTTAAAGAGCCGATCCACGTGCTCCCTGAGACGGAACACGGCCGGACCACTCGGCAGCTCATACGCCCGTATCCCTTCGAATACGCTCGACCCGTAGTGCAACGCATGGGCAGTCACATGCACCGTCGCCTGGTCCCATGGAATCAGCTTACCATCAACCCAAATCTTGTTTGCCCGTGGTGCTGTAGCCATCTCTTTCCTGACTCCTTGATTAATTGCAGATATTCGGGGCGGATACCGCTAGCAAGTTACCGCTACGGTTCTCGGCTAACCTCCACCCACGAGATGCCCTCTTTTCAAGTTCCCAGTGCCCCGATAACGAGGTCGGTCATGCGTCGTGTGCTCACCGTCGCCTCGCCCTTGCCTGCGATGTCTGGTGTGCGGTAGCCAGCGTCCAAGACAGCGGTCACCGCCGACTCGACGCGAGTGGCCGCATCCTCGCGGTTCAACGTATGCCGCAGGAGCATGGCGGTGCTCAATATGGCGGCCAGGGGGTTGGCAATACCCTTTCCGGCAATGTCCGGCGCCGAACCATGGATCGGTTCGTACAGGCCAAAGGTACCATCTCCCAGAGATGCCGAAGGGAGCATCCCCATCGAGCCTGCAAGCACCGAGGCCTCATCGGTAAGTATATCGCCGAACATGTTCTCGGTGACGATGACATCGAACCACTCGGGATTCTTGACCATCCACATGGTAGTGGCATCCACGTGGCAGTAGTCGGTCTTGACGTCCGGGTAGTCCTTGGCGACCTCGTAGAAAGCGCGCTCCCAGAGGTCGAAGACAAAGGTCAGGACGTTGGTCTTGCC
>DDYO01000229.1 GCA_002348045.1 Anaerolineales bacterium UBA2232 | reverse complement strand
ATATCGAGTAGTGAACCAATGTTGGTGAGGGTGTCTGCGTGGGCATGCCTGTGGGGGCGCTGGTCTCGGTCCCGGTTACGCTGGGTGCAGGGGTAGCGGTCGCACTGGGTGTTGCGGTGGTAGAGGGTGTCGGTGATGGCGTCGCGCTGAGAGACGGGGTGGGTACCGGCGTGGGCGTGTCCTGAGCGATGTGTCGGTATCGGTGTACGGCGACAAAGTAATAGTACTCGTTCCAGCTCGAGTTAGACGAGATGAACTGGATGCGAATGCGCAGTGAGCTCTTGCCTCGGGTAAGGTCAGCTGGAAGCTCCACAAAGTCGTATAGCGCTCGGTGGAATTCGTTCTTCCCCCCTGTATACCACTGCAGCGCCCAAACCCCATCTACGTAGACATCGGCTCGTTGGTTGCCCACGCCGTGGTGCAGGATACGGGCAAGTCGCACCCCATCATTGGCTGGCGCCACGGCAACCGTAAACTCACTGACGCCCCGGTGCGACCGCCCGACCAGGTGATGCACGATGCTGTCGTCCCGCCCTGGAACCGAGGAGTGCAGCTCCACCACATTGGCCGTGTCGTCGATGGAATAGGCGTGGAGCTGCCGGTGTAGCTCATCGCCGATGTACAAGCTATCGCTTGGCTCCAGGGATTCGACGCCGCGCATCAAGTACATGAACACGGCACTTTGATAGAATGCCTTGATGCTGTTGAGGGACCCGTGTTCAAGGGACATGCGCACGCTTCGCTCAAAAGGGATTGCGTCGGCCAGGTGCAGGCGGTACATGGCCATGTGGCCGCCATCTTGAGCATAATTGAGGGGCATGCCGTGAGTGGGTAAGGTGAACAAGGTCCCGCTTTGAAAGTTGCCCGCTGCGTTAAAGTAGTCAGCAGTTCCGGTACCATGGAGGACCGGGTTGTAGTCCAGGGTGTCAATAAAACAGCGGTCGTCGCCCTGTAGGACCATTTGCGACTCGTAGACGCTAATGTCCAAAACGGTTGCGACGATGTGTCCTTTGCCCGAGGGAACCTCAGCGAGGACATAGTCCCGGCCGATGATGGGAGGATTAGCCCGATTGTAGAGCACAGTGAAGTAGCCTGCATCAACTCCCAAGCCCGGGTAGGGCTCCCGATCGTAACAGAACTCAGCCTTGGCCTGGCGGACTGGCGTCCGCGAGTCGTTCGTCAGCCAGACTTGCGCCCGGTGCGCAAACGGCATGGGAAAATAGTTGTAGAGAAGGTGGGTGACTGGATCGCTGCCGAACATCAGCGCATCAACACGGCCTTCGCCGCTTGCCCCCAAGCCAAAAATGAAGCCTATCGGAACGTCGACGCTAGGGATGGCCTCGTCATCCCAGTAAATCTGTAAGCGGACGTTACGCAGCAGATCAAGGGTTGCGCCGTCCAGACCAGTTTGGACAATGGGAGGATATGAATAGGTTGCAGTGGCTGACGACGTTTCCCCAATGATCTCGTATTCATGGGCTCTCTCCGACGACAGGCTTCCGATGTCCAATTCGTCGGTCAGCACACGCTCTCCCTCGGAACGAATGGTGTGAATCCAATAGTAGTACTCGTTCCAGGGATCCCGGACGCCAACATGCACTAGCCGAATACGCAAACTGGCTTTGCCCTGGGTGAAGGCCGCTGGTATGAGGAAGGTATCCTCCCTCCAGCGGAATGCATAGTCCCTTCCGGGGTTTGTCCAGTGTCCGACCAGGGAGTCGTCGACATAGACAGCGACACTCTGGTCGAGCGAGGCATAGTCGAACCTGCGGACGAGGGCAACCCCGTCGTTGTCGGGCTCGATAGTCGCAGCGAAACTGGACTGGCCGCGGTGGGCGCGACCGTCGTCGGTCAGGGAACGCACGTTGCCAACGTACTGGGTAGTCACCAATTGGGGCAGCCATAGACGGAAGGCCTGAATCGATCCTGCTGCCTCCAGATCCAGAACCTTCAGTGACTGCGAGGGCAAGAGGTCAAAGGGACCTAGGGCAACGCTTTCGCCGCACGTGTTGCCCTTGGGATCCTCGCCTGGTTTGGTCCAGCTTTGGTAGGCGACACTGAGGTCTTCGTCACCACGGAATGTGGCGATTCCCTCGGGGCTGTTGTACAGGTGGTAGGTAACCTGGTAGAACCCAGGAACCTCGGTGAATTCGACCCGGACGCCCTCACGGAAGGCAAAAGGATAGTAGCAGTAATTGCCTCCGGACGATACCCGGTCGCTTCCGGCAAAGGGAGACACAAATGGCGGGNNTCCGCACCGCTAAAGAGGCGTGCCAGGGCGATGTCCAGACGGGGCGAGTCCTCACCGTCAAAGTATATTCGCAGGTTGCCGCTCAGGGGGGCAAGCTGAGCTACCCAGATACGGTAGATGGTGCCGGCTCCGCTGGCTTCCAAAACAACGTATCCGCCGGTCGTCGGATGCCGGTAGTAGTATGGTGCGTTCCCATCATCATTGCCACCGTCAGGGTCATAAGAGGATACCTGACGAATTGCACAACCGGTCTTGAAGTAGGGCAGGCGGTCGTAGGCTGCCAGGGCTGCCGCTCCCCGCGGCTCCAGGTGCAGGGCGATTGCAGCTGCCTCGCCAGACCGCGCACCCGCAAACACCGCGCTTTGTGCCAGCAGTAACACGGCGCAGAGCGCAGGCTTCGCCCTCCAGCGTAACCACGCCATCCAGCTGCTACGTTTCGTGAGCAGAGAATCGGTGTCCGCTGCGCGCCGGCTTACTGTGGCACCTGTCTTGGCATCTATCAGAACGACTAACCTCCTAGAACGGACCGTATCCAGTCACTACAGCCAAGGTCAAGAAGATCACGGCCAACGCGCCGATCCCTAGCCAAAGGCGAGCGGACCAGCGAATCCACTTGGGGTAGCTCACAGCGGTCAAACCCAGGGATATGAGGAGAACCGGATTCGTCGGGTAGAAGAGGTTGGCGAATCCATCGCCAAAGCAGTACGCCAGCACGCTCGTCTGACGCGTCACACCGATGAGATCGCCAAGGGGAAGCAGGATGGGCATCAAGAGCACCGCTTTGGCCGAGCCGGATGCGACAAAGAACTCTATCAGGAGCGCAAGACCCAGGATCAACAAAGCGGTCGCGATTGCACTGCTTCCCGAAAAGCGCGTCGCAACCCCGTGAAGGATGGTGTCCAGAATGCCGCCCATGACCACGATGTGCTTGACACTGGCGGCCAGAAGGATCAGGATCACCGCCGGCAGGATGCTCACAACTCCCGACACGGCCGCTGCCATCACCTGGCGGTGCGGCTGGCCAGCAAGGAGGGCAGCGCCAATGCCCGCCACGAAGAACAGCAATCCCACCAGGGGAAGCGCCAGGTCCGATAGGGCCGGCACAAATGGTCCGGCGACAAGGACAAACAGGATCAGCACCAACAAGCCCGCCAGCCAGGCTACGGCCCTGCCTACTCCAGGGATCCGCCCTGACTCCAAGTCCATCCGCGAGCCGCGGTAACGGTCACGGATCGCTTGTTCTTCCTCATAGACGAGGGAGGACTCTGGCTGGCGCTCGATCTTGCGGGCGTAACCGGTCAGAAAGACGACGAGAAAGACGTACATAATGGCAAAAATAGGCAGCCGCAGCCACATGCCGGAAAACAGAGGCAGCCCTGCTAGCCTCTGGGCTACCCCGATGGTGAAGGGATTGGTGAGGGCAGCGGAGAAGCCGATGTTGGTCGCCAGAATGCTCATTCCCAGACCAACCAGCGAGTCCCACCCTAGAGAAAGTGAAAGCGCAACCATAAGCGGTACCAGCGGAACGACTTCCTCCAGGATGCCAGCCGTGGCGCCGAGGACCATGAAGAAGAGGGCAATGGCCGCCAGGAGCTGGTACTTGCGCCCGGCGAAGGTTCTGACCAGCCGTACCAGAATGGCCTGCAGCAAGCCCGATGCATCCAAGGCAGCGAATGACCCGCCGATGAGCAGCAGAAAGATAATGATAACGATGATCGTCAGGCTGTCGGGTCCCGCCAGCACCTCGAGGGGAGCTGTCAACCAGCGCCAGATCGGGTAGTCTGGTGGGGCCACCTCTCGGTAAGATTGAGGATCGATGACCTGTCGCCCTGCCATTTCAATCCTGGTGTACTGCCCTGCCGGAAGCACTCGCGTCAACACACCTGCGAACCACATGAGCACCAGGAGCATGACAACCGTCTGTACCAATGCCCGCTTGCTGACCTGCAATCCACCCACGTTTTCCATGAGGGGCCCCTTTGACCGATTGGAATGGAGAGTCACTGCGCCACAGCTGTTGTGACTCATTATAGTCGCGCTGGTGCTGCTGGCAACCCCAAGAATTGTCGCGGTGAGGTCTGCGTCGTCCAGTCACAAGTCGCCTCTACCTTCGGTCGGCCTGGAGGGCTTTGTGTGGTAAAATAGCCATTGCAGCATACTTGACCGAAACAGCGTGTTCACAGGGGGGTGCACAGTGGCGGAGATCTCCTTTCTGATTGACAGCACAACCATCGTCCCCCGGGAACTGCTGACCACCGGCGAGCTCACGATGATTCCCATCCCTATCCATGCGGGGGCGCGGGAGTACCGCGATGGGGTTGACTTGTCCAGCGCCGAGTTCCTCGATCTTCTGGCTAGCTCAAAGGCGCGGCCAAGCACGGCTGTTCCGGGTCTCGGCGAGTTCTCTTCCTACTATGATGGTTTGCTAAGGGATTGCCGGATCGTTATCTATCCCATTGCCAGTCGCAAGCTGTCTGGATTATTCAATGCCGCCGTGCAGGCTGCTCGTCACGTGGAGGGGGCCCACGTAGTCGCCGTAGACGCACCGGTTGATGATGATACCGGAGTGCATATACTTCAGTCTTCTGATCCTCAGCTAGGGGCACGACTCCCCGAATTGCTGGCACTGCAGGGTCCTGTCATTGTAGTGCTGAACACCGACCTGGTATCCGGGGCGACAGGCCTGTTGACCATAGAGGGTCTGCGCGCCGTCCGGCGAGGCCTGCCATGGACTGAGGTGCTGGCACACATGGTGAGCACAAAGAGGGCTACTGGCATGTTATTCGTGCTGAGAACGCTCGACTATGTGGTAGACCGGGTCGGAACCCTGAAGGCTTTCATTGGCGGCTTGTTGCGCATCAGGCCTATCTTGGAGGTCCGTGACGGTCTGGTCGTTGATGTAGCCCGAGTCCGCAGCGAGAGCCAGGCCATAGCGCAGCTGGTGGCCCTGGTGAAGCATAGGGTGGGCGATATGCCGCTCAGGGCGTACTTCCTACACGCCGACGCCGAACCACAGGCCCACCAACTGGCCGAGCTGGCCCGAGGCGAGCTCAACATCGTTGAGGAGTACCTAGGCGACTGCGGGGCAACAGTGGGCAGGTACACCGGACGCGGTGGCCTGGGGATCGCGTTCTCTCCTTTCGTCTCAGACCCTTGACGGGCGTTGAGTTGTGAGCACAGGTCATGAATGAGGCCGCGACAGCCTTGGGCCAGATCCTGTCTGGTGCGCCTGAGGATCGATGGTGGCGGTGCGGACACGGGTGCCGCTTCTCGGCGCAACTAATCCATTCCAGTCGCGTATAGAGGATGGTGCAGGCAAGTCCATGATCTGGTGGAGCTTGGACGCTGCGGATCTTTTCGAACGGGAGGGATGACGATGTCAACAGGCAAACGGGGCATGCTCGGCAGCTTGGTGGTGGGGTTGGCGCTCATTGTGCTGGGGACGCTCTTGCTTCTGGAGGCCGTGTTTCGCATCAACGTGTGGGGCTTGCTGTGGCCCATGTTCGTCCTCGGTCCGGGCCTGGCTTTCTTCGCGGCTATGGTCCTTCAGGGCCGGGGAAGAGGCGGGGGGTGGGCAGTTCCGGCCTCTATCCTCACCGCGGTGGGCCTGATTCTGTTCGTTCAGAACCTCCTCGACTTGTGGGCCACCTGGGCGTACGTATGGACGCTGGCAGCTCCGACAGCAGTTGGCGCGGGGTTGATGATTCAGGGCTGGTGGAATCGCGATGGCACCCGAATCGCGGAGGGCCGTCGCGTGGCGACCACTGGACTGTTGATGTTCGTGTTCCTCATGGTCTTTTTCGAGTTTGCGTTAAACCTGAGTGGTTTGCTTCCTCGTTTCTTGGCACGCTTGGTGGGACCATTACTGGTCATCGCGTTGGGAGCTGTATTACTGGCACGGGCCGTGTTGTCTTCCGCTCGCAATCGTGTCGTGATCGCCGACAGGTCCGGGCCTGTGCCGCCCGCACCCGTACAGCCCAGCTCGGGTCCTTCGGTACCGCCGGTCGTTTCAAGTGGAGCTCCTAGCCCGACGGTGCCCGATGACTTGCCGAGTGAGGGATCGTCTCTTACCTAGCTGCACGAAGATGCATACAGGGGGAAGCATGGACAAGAATCGAAGGCACCACTCGTTGTTTTGGCCAATCCTTCTCATAGGACTGGGCGTGCTGTGGCTCCTGAGTAACCTGGACCTCATCGGTCCGGCCAATGTCGCAGCTTTGGTCAGTCTGTGGCCGCTGCTGCTGATCATGGCAGGGCTGGATCTGCTTTTGGGCAGGATTTCGCGCTGGATTGGCGTCGCCATCGGCCTGGGCGGTCTCAGCGTGGCTGTTATCCTGATGCTGGTGGGCCCGAGGCTGGGCTTAGGTCGCAGTTATCTCGATCTTGGGCGGAGTGTGTCTGGCGAAGTGAGGACCTTTCGGTTCACCGAGGCCGTGGACGGTGCCACAGCCGCTCGCGTCAAGCTAGATCTGTCCTCGGATCCCGTCTTGATCACGTCCCGGCTGGATAAGGAGACTCTGATTGAGGCGGATATCACCACGTTCGGAGATATGGAGTTCACGGCGCAAGGCGGCAGCGAACGCAGCATCCAACTGGGCAGGCGGGGAGCAGTCCTGACCTTCGGAGTCCCTGGCCTTGATGCCGCCCGCCTGCGCTGGGACGTTCGTCTCAGCGCAAGTGTGCCCACGGCTCTGACGGTGGAAGGCGGCTCAGGTGCGGTGACCGCCGATCTGATGGGAATGCTGCTCAGGAGTCTGGATATTGATGGGGGATCGGGCAGCGTGCGAGTGACTTTGCCCGGCTCACGCCAGAACTTCGCAGCCACTCTCGAGGGCGGCTCCGGGAGCTTTGAACTGGTGGTGCCCGATGGAACCCACCTCGATGCCACATGCAAGGTTAGCTCGGGCTCCTGGACGGTACGGATAGGCGCCGATTGCGACGGGACGTTGCGGCTGGACGGCGGTTCTGGCAGCGCAACCATCACCGTGCCTCAGGGACTGGCCCTGCGTGTGGACGTTCGCGATGATGGTTCGGGCAGCGTACGCCTGCCGTCTCACTTGGTGGAGATCAGTCGCGGGCGAGGTGACATAGGCGTCTGGGAAACCAGAGACTATGCCGCAGCAGAGTCCCGTCTGGAGATTGTAGTGCGCGATCTCAGTTCTGGGAGCCTGACCATACGCTGAACGCCGACTCGGTACTAGCCAATGGCCTCGGTGAGCAGCCCTCTTCTTCGGGCAGTTGACCGAGGCCGGCCTTTGCAGCGCCGGAACCGTATCAGGATTGGGAGAGCCCGGTCAGCCTTGTATTGGCACCGGCTGCATGTGCTCACCATGCTCGGTGCACAGCCCTGTCAGAGGCCTCAAGAGGCCGCGCACTAGCGCTTTACTGAGTCGGCGTGTAGAGTCTTCTCTCGTTGACGGTGGGCGCGAATGAAGCGCAGGGCGTACTCGTCCCGCCCCAGTAACACATCCGCAGCCAGAACGGCGGGGCGCACCTGGGCCGCGTCTACCACGGG
The DNA here is from genome assembly GCA_002348045.1 of Anaerolineales bacterium UBA2232. Next base: position 27,382 of record DDYO01000229.1, on the reverse strand, counting down.
GCAAGTGACGCCCATCTGCAGGGCAAGGCCGAGAAACTCACCGGTAAGAATGCCCCGGCTGGGAAGCCCAAACGACACGTTGCTGGCACCTATAGTCTGATTGACGCCCAATTGAGAGTGAACGCCTTGAATGGCGCTCAGTGTGATGAGAGCCGTGCTGCTGTCAGTGGCAATGGGAAGAGCCAGGCAGTCGATGATCACGTTCTCCGGTTCTATGCCCATGCGGACAGCGCGCTCTACGATCTTGTGGGCGATGGCGATTCGCTGGTCGGAGCGGCTGGGAATCCCGTTCTCGTCCATCGTCAATCCTATTACTGCGGCACCGTACTCTTTCACCAGGGGCAGTATCGTGTCCATCGAGGCCTGGTCACCACGCACTGAGTTGACAAGAGCTTTTCCTCGGTAGATGCGCAGGCCCGCCTCGATGGCGCGGGCGTCATCGCTGTCCAGGCACAGTGGAGCAGTGACCGTGTCCATCAGCAGCTTGATAACCTGAGGCAGGAGGATGACCTGGTCCTGATCGGACACTCCGACGTTGACATCCAGTACGTCAGCACCCGCCGCGATCTGGTCGGTGGCTTCCCTCTGGACTGCCGGCCAGTCCCTGTTCGCGAGGGCAGCTGCCAACTTGCTCTTGCCCGTCGGGTTGATGCGTTCACCAATCAGAACAGTCGGGTGGGAGTGACCGATGACGACTTGATGGTCGGCGCTGGAAAGGATGGTTTCCATCGTCTAACCTTTCGGCCGAACACAGGTCAGCGAACGACGATGTGGGGCAATGCACTGTGTTCAGCATCGTGGTCTGGCGTGGGTCGATACCTTGGGAGAACCCAACCCAAGAGAAGCACCATCGAAACCAACGTCAGAGCGGCAGATACGAGGTACATGTTGGAGTAGCCGCCAACGGCAGTGGCCACCCGGGCCATGATGTAGGCGCCACCTCCGACTCCCAAGTCGAAGCCACTCAGGTAGGTGGCGCTCGCGGCACCTCGGCTCTCTGGCTCAACCATGGCCAAGGACATCGCCTGAAGCGATGGTACGGCCAGCCCCCAGCCTAGCCCAATCGCGAAGGCGGCGGCAAAGTAACTCCAGGTTCCAGCAGCCCGCGCCAGCATGACATAACCTACGGCAAGAGTGAGCATGCCGATGGGGATGGCTGACTTGGGGCCTTTTCGGTCCATGAGGCGGCCGCCGGCAAATCGCATGAGCATGATCCCCAGGGAGTAGATGGAAAAAAACGCTCCAAAGTTGCTAATCCCGCGCTCAATACCGTACAGCAGCACAAAGTTCGTCAGCGTCGTGTAGCCCAAGGTGATAAGAGTGGTCGTGATGGCCACGGGAACAACCCGGGCCTCATACATCTTCTGAACAGAAAATCGGCGGTCCGTCCCCTGAACTGGGCGATAGCGCAAGAGCAAGCTGCATGCCAGCGCTCCCAGCGAGACAATTCCTCCAACCACAAATACCCTGGAAAACTCGCCTTCGCCAAGAACCACAGTGGCAACTGAAGGTCCAACCCCCATGGCCAGAATCTGGCCCAGAGCGTAGTAGCCAATGGCCTCACCCCTGCGGTCCGCGGGCACCATGTCGCCGGCAATGGTCATGGCCGTGGTAGTGGCCAGGGCAAAAGGAATCGCGTAGACCAGGCGTATGACTACCAGGCTGGAGATGGAGGTCGCGAGCACGTAGCCAAAGGCCGCTGCGGTGAATACGAACATGGCAGGCACGTAGACAGCCCGACGACCCAGACGGTCAGCCAAGAAGCCGGCTACGGGGCGGAAGAGGAGGCACGGCAAAGAGGCGATCGTACCCAGCAGACCTACCATCTCGGCCCCAGCGCCGAGGGGACCCGTGATGTAGCGAGGCACGGCGGCCAGCAAGAAGTAGAAGCTGCACATGGTGAAAAAGTTGGCGAGAAACACGAGGACAAAGTCGCGATGCCAGATTTTCGCCGCGTTGGCCACGCTATGGGTCCCTTTCAGCGGACATGGCGCGCCACTTGGCTCGTTCGAGAGCCATGTGCAAGAACAACAGACGCACCTGGCCAAAGCGCCGGGTAAAGAAGCTGCGCATGTCGCGATACGAAGGATCGTCCAGGAATGTTAGGTCGTGATGGGAGGGGATAACGCGATAGTCGCGTCCAGTGTACTGGAAGCCAAGCTTCTCGTACACATGGATGGCGCGGAGGTTCGGCGCAGCTACATCCAATAGCAGGCGTCTCAGCCCGATAGCCTCAAAGACGTGGGGAAGAAAACACACCAACGCCTCGGTCCCATAGCCCTGATCGACGTACTCACTGCCAAAGCCGATACCGAGCCTGGCTGACTCGGGCACCATGATCTCCCTCAGACTCAAAGATCCGATGACTCTTCCGTCGCACTGCCGCTCCACAGCATACCACAGCCGGGCTGGATCACCACCGTAGACCGCGTACCAGATGTCACGTCCGAAGCTGCTACTTCGAGCTACATTCCACAGCGCCGCCATCGGATCGTCATATGGTCTCCACGAGTCCATGGCGTCCAGGTCCTGCCGTGTGATGTTACGGATGACCAGGCGTGGGCTGCACAAACTCACCGGCTCATTCTGGAGTCCTTGCACTGAGGGCGCCCGGTCTTCTCTGGTCGTAGCCTGCCTCCATACATGGATGATGTTGTGTTCCAGCTTGCCAGTCTCTAAAGACTGAGGTCAGCCTAAGCTGGGCTCTTCGCCAAGGCATGGCCGTGCTCTGCGCATCATCGTCGGGCATCAGCCCAGGTGACGTCGCCGCACAAACCAGGGGGCCAGCCGGAGCGCACGAGGTTGTCAAAGCCCCTTCTCTCCTGCCCGACCGTGGTGGCCCCACCGTGGCCTGGAAACAAGACGGTATCATCACCGCAGGAGAAGACGTGAGACATCAGGGATTTGATCAGGAGGGCGAGGTCAGCAGGAGTCTCGGTGTGTCCTGGTCCTCCGGCAAAGACGCTGTCACCGACAAGCATGTGGCCATCATTAAGGCCCAGCACAACGCTGCCTGGTGTGTGGCCTGGTACATGGGAAACGGCCAGGCGAACCGGGCCTACGCAAATCTCTTGGGCATGGTAGAGGGCGATATCCGGGCGCAACGGCAACAGCCCAGAATCGGATTCGTGAGCCATGACGGGGGCGCCGGTCGCCGCAACCAGTGCTGTGAGAGCACCGTGATGGTCAGCGTGGCCATGAGTGAGGATGACCGCCCGAAGCTCTGTCCCGCGAATGGCCAGCAGGAGCCTCCCAATGTCATCGCCGGGGTCAACGACCAGCGACTCGCATCCATGAGTCAGCACGTAGCAGTTGGTTTCGAATGGTCCCACAACCAAAGTCCTGAACGGAGGCATTCCTGCTGCCCTGGCTACTCAGGCTGCTCGCGAACTGGTTCAGAGGTTGCCTCAAGGAAGCGCAAGCGCGTGTGATGTTGGACGTAGTATGCCATTTGCTGCTGAATGTTCTCTTCGGGAGGCAGACTCCGCTGGGTGCGCAACAACAGCTCGGCCATGGACCTTGGAGAGCGCTGCTGATAGTCCTGCTCCTGCAGACCGCACGATCCCTGGCAGGGAACACCCAAGATGTCCGGTGCCGGCGTTTTGTCCTCTTGCCAGGGAGCAGTGAGAGCGAATGAAAGGACGTGAGCGGGAAGGTGCTCCAGAATCACGTCATACAATTCCGGCTGCACCAGTTGGCTCGAGACGAGGAGCACAAGGTCGTCAGGCTGCGCCTGATCCGGTTCGATTAGTGGAGCATTCACCATCTCGGCCAGGGCAAGGGCCAAAGGCAAGCCGCCAGGATCGGAGCTGACGACGGCGGTAAAACGCCAATCAAACTCCCGAATCAGAGCATGAAAGCNNCTGAGCGATATCCGGCAGACTGAACGCATGGTCCGCGTAGACGGGAATATCCATGCCGTCGTCTTGGCCGCTCCCCAAGCACACCACCCCGAAATCACCGTAGAGCTGTCCCTTGACTCCGGATTGTGGTTCCTCACCGAATTCCAAGTGACGTTCCACAAGCACGAGGGCGTCTCGCATCGAGGTTGTGTCGGCGCCGGCAGGGGCATTGCTGAGGCCCTGCAAAAGCGTGTCCCTCGCTTCGGGAAACTCTTTTCTGCTGATATGGCAGTTGGCGATAGCCAGCTTCAGCTCCCAATCATCGGGATAGACATCGAGAAGTGAACGAAAGCCAGCTAGTGCTCGATCAATCTCGCCGGCAGCGTACTGCACATAAGCGAGTTCGTACCTGGCTGAAGGATCTTCTGCGTCCAGGCGCAAACAGGCCTCAAACGCTTCACAGGCTTCAGGGAAGCGGTCGAGGTCGGTAAGTGCCCTACCCAGGCTGAAGTAGCAGTCAAAATCGTCGCTCAGCAGCGAAGCGGTGTGGAACTCGTCAGCGGCCTTGGTCAACAATCCCTTACGCTGGTAGTGCTGGCCGAGGGCGTGGTGGGCCATTGGCATACTGGGGTCTGCCTCGATGGCGTGCTTGAACTCAAGCATCGCTTCGTCGAGCAGTCCCTGACGTTCAAGATGGAGGCCTTTCTCCATGTGCTGATAGGCTCGTCCATGTTGGTATTCCATAGTCATGATGCAGAGTCCTGTGTGGCACGCTAACTTGGTGCCCAGCTCGGGATTAACCCGCGGAAGATGTGCGTGGGGCCGCGGTGGCCAGCTTCGGGAGCCCATACGCGCTATCAGGAACGCTGAGCGAGGACATCCCGCTGCCGGTGCACATAGCATTATAGCGCATTTGGTACACTAGTCAAGAGATCGTGCCGGACGAGCCTTACATAAATGCTTCAATGGGCCATCCCCGGGCCCTGGCGACGCGACGCAGTCGAGGGTCTGGATTGACCGCAACAGGATGACCTACCAGCTCGAGGAGTGGCAGGTCAGAATAGCTGTCGCTGTAAAAATACGTTGCCGCGAGATCGCCCGAGTTCTTGGCCAAACAATCCTGGGCCCAATGGACTTTGTTGAGGCCGAAGCAATCGGGCGGGACGATATTACCGCTCAGCTTGCCGTCAACCACCTCCAGCTGGGTGCAGAGGTATTCATCGCAACCCACGTAATGGGCCACAGGCGCTACGAGGTAGGGCGTAGCGGCCGAGAGCATCACGACGAGGTGCCCCTTGTCCCGATGGTATGCGATCCGTTCAGTGGCAGTGGCGGAGATGTGATGCACAGCACTTTCGCGAAACCAATGTTCGCACAAGTCCACCAGATCCGATACTCCCAGGCCAGAAGAGTCTTTCGATAGACGGGCCATTACCGACGGGTAATCCAGGAGGCCCACGCGGTACAAGATGGCGTTTCCTAGTGAACGAAGGAGCACAGGCAGGCCCACCTGACCGTGCCGCAAAAGGTAGCGCAGGTAGAGCACGCCTGAACTTGCCGCAAGCACCGTATGGTCCATGTCGAAGAAGGCAACGATGCGACTCATGGTTGGACAACTCCTCTCTTGCCAGGGCATTCTAACGATGCGGCCCGCAGCGTGCAAAGTGGAGGCAACTTGGTCGGCAAAGTGGTGATTATCACCGACAGACACGACGCTGAGCTCAAGCAGCGGCCGCACAACCAGGTGCGTTGACCATTGACAGCCGGTGAAGGTAACGTTACACTGGCATCTGTAGTCGCGGTCTGTCCACCGACGGAGAGGAACCATATGCCACGGTTACCTGGCCTTGAACATGCCAAGGTGCGCGCCAAGGCCATCTTCTGGGATTTGCAGAGCCTAGTTTGGGATGACTATCTGGACATCGCAGGATTCCGGGATGAGATAGACCAGACCGCAGCGTGGCTGGACTCGTACGTGGAGGCTGGCACCCGAGTGCTAGACCTGGGCTGTGGCACGGGGAACTATTCCCTTTCGGTGGCGCGACTGGGCCACGCGGTTACCGGGATCGACTTTGCTTCCGGAATGCTGCGCCGCGCGGCCGTAAAGGCTCGCGCGCTGCCAGACCTTCGTGTCGAGTTCTGCAGTGTCGACTTTGACTTACCCCTTCCATTCGAACGGGGGTCTTTTGGCGCTGCGGTGGCACTCGCTGTCCTTCAGTGTTCAGCGAATCCCGCGTTCCTTCTAGCGCAGGTGAACCGAGTGCTATGTTCGCAGGGAGTGTTGTTGATCGGCGTCCTGGATCCGGCTGGGCGTTCGGCGGCGAAACCCCAGCTAAGGATGACCCCGCTGCGGTGGCTCGCCAGGCAGGCCAAAGGGCTGGCCGGTCGTGCGGGAAGCGTTCGTCGGCACAGCCGGGAGGACCTATGGCGCCTGACGGCTGGTGCTGGTTTGCAGGTCCTGGAGCAGCGCCAAGTGCAGGGTATGGTCCTCCTGCTTTGTCGGAAGCAGCCGTGATGGTTCTCTGAACCATCGCAATGGCCTCTCAAGTTCGGATCGGTGCGCAGAGCGCGATCGCCATCTAGTCAGATCCGCGTCTTCCAGAGTACCTGCGCCAGAGGGTCAAGGCCGGGATGGAGATTACGGTGAGGCCTGACACCCAGTATGGCGTCTTGCGTATCCACCGCAAGCGCGCATGGTGGAGGCCTGACAGGAACTCTGCTGGCGACCGAAAGGCGCTCATCTCCACCCATGCGCGCCCCACCTCAAAACCAAAGTGGGCATCGGATCCGGCTGACACTGGCAACCCGTGCTGTCGGGCCAGGTGCCGGGCGGCCCGGTCATCCTGGGCGAGGGGGGTGCGGGCGTTGTACCCTTCAATGATATCAACGCGGTCGAGGATTTGCTCAAGAGCCCGGGCCTGGATCTTGCCTGGGGTACCGCGGGCCAGAGGGTGCGGAATCATGACCAGGCCACCCTGGTCGTGGATGCGGTCAATCGTGTCTGTGGCAGAGAGTTTGGGTGGGACCCTTTCCCGCAAAAACAGCCCTGCAATACCCCCTTGCAACGTGTCAATCTCCTCACCGACGATCACACAGAAGCGCGCCTGGCGCTGCAGCTCCTGGGCACAGGAGATTTCGTCGGGGTCCAATACGGCCACACCATCAAGCCGTTGGCGCACTACGTGCTCCTGCAGGCGCCTTAGAGACAAGTGACAGTCGAAGGAGCATTGGGTGTGCACGTGAAGGTCAAGCCGCATAGCACTGGTCAGTCAGCATCCTCACCAGTCGGACTGTGCACGTTCAGTCGCTACACGGTCATAGACCTCCGCAGTGCGGCGGGCGATAGAAGGCCAGTTGTACTCGTCCACCACTCTGCTATATGCGTTCTGGACACGGGCTGCCGACCATTCGGGATGAGCCAGGGTATGGTTTACTCCCCACGCCAGTGACTCAGCACTATTGGGATACACGGTTATGCCGGTTTCGGCATGGGTGACCACTTCTTGCAGGCCGCCTACCTCCGACACGACCACTGGCACCCGTGCGGCCATGGCTTCCAGAGCAACGATGCCAAACGGTTCGTAGAGGCTGGGAAACACCGCGCAAGAGGCCACCTTGTAGAGCCGATTGCGGTCCTCGTCCGAGATGAAACCTGTGAACAAGACCTTGGGACCAACTCCCAGGGACCATGCCCTGGCCCGCAAGCTCTCCAACATGGACCCGGTTCCGGCAATCACGAACTTGGCTTCTGGATGCTCTGCCAGGATACGGGGCGCCGCCTCGATGAGTACGTGCACGCCTTTCTCGTGAACCAAGCGCCCAACGTAGAACACGACCTTCTCGTCAGGCAAAGCGTACATGTTGCGGAAGATCTCGAGGTCAGCGCCCTCCCAGCAGTCAAAGGGCTCCGTCGACACGCCATTGGGAATGATGTCAATCTTGTCGGGTGGAGCGTGGAAGAACCCCTCCACCTCTTGAGCCATGTACTGGCTGCAGCAGACAATGCGCCACGACTCAAAGGTCAACCACCACTCTACGCTGTGGATGGCGCGAGCCGTGTCACTGCCCAAGGATCCGCGGCCTCGCCCTTGTTCCGTAGCGTGAATCGTACTCAGGAGCGGCAACTTGAAGGCTCGCTTCAGGGCTGCTGCGGCAAAAGCTGTGAGCCAGTCATGGTTGTGGATGAGATCGAAAGGTCCTTCGCGGCAGAGGTCTGCGGCGGTCAACTCAAGCCGGGTGTTGGTCTGCCATGCAGTCGTATGTGCGTCGATGATAGGTTCCACAGGGGGGTCGACGCGGTGGACAGTGAGTCCTGTTCCCTGTTCAAGGCATTCGCCACCGGCCCAGCGTGGAGTCACCACATGCACCTCGACGCCTCGGCTGGCCAATGCAGGTGCGAGTTCCAGAACGTGCCTGCCGAGCCCGCCAACGATGTGAGGGGGATACTCCCACGACAGCATAAGAACGCGCATGGCACTGCTCCTGTTCGAACTTGCCGTTTTGGGCTGGCCCATTATACTGAGGCGAGGCCGCCATGGAAAATCAGGCAATGTTGGCCCGTGCATCGTTGCTGGCCCAGAGAGTGGGTCGCAGAAGAAAGGAGTGTCATGGATCCCCTAGGTGATATGGTCAAGCAGGCTCTGGTTGAGGGACAGCTTCCCTGTGCTGCCGCCTTTGTCATTGCTCAGCAGCAGTCCATTGCTCCATTGCAAGTGGGCACAAAGGCCGATGAACTGGACATTCGCCTTTCAAAATGCCAGCTTGGTTTGTTTGGCTATGGTGCCAAATCAGAGGGCAAGCACCGTCGCGTCGAAGCCATGCAGGATGTGCCCGTGGAAATGGCCAGTGCCATTCGCGAGGCGGCGGGATCCAGCGGCAGTATCACCTGCTCCACGGCATGGAAGCTTGCGGAGGACTTGAGCGTCGCGAGGCAAGTGGTTAGCAATGCTGCCGAAGGTCTTGGTATTCGGATCAAGCAATGCCAACTCGGGGCATTCTGACGGACTAGGCTTCAGCTGTGCAATGGGGTAGATGGAGGGGACATGATCATCCGCGACTTTGACCCATCGGACGCCAAAACACTTGTCGAAATCCTCAAGATGAACTTGCAGTACGCAGATCCTACCACCGAGGGCGAGGCAGCCATGTTGCGGGTGCGCCAGTGCCAGGCTGCTGTGTTCCTTGTTGCTGAAGACGGGGGTACGCCCGTGGGCATGAGTCGCGGCGTATACGACGGTTCAAAAGCCCTTATTCACATTGTATCGGTGCACCCTGACTATCAGGGGCGCGGGATTGGCTCAGCCCTGGTACGAGAAACCGCGAAGCGATTCAGCGAGCGGGGGGCAACTAACCTTGCCGTTACCGTGCCGGGAGACAACCTTGAGTTTTGGAAAAAGCTGTCGTTTCGGCTTACGACCCGAATCATGTTTGCCCATCACATTGAAGACGTTGCGCGCTAGGAGCGCAGTCTGATCAGCCATAGCCAGCCGTTAGCTGTTCTGCCTGGTTCCTCTGATTGAGCTCCAGGCGAGAACGGCTTGGATTCAGCGAATGCGCTTGCCTGGCTGGGACAAGGCAGCCCCCTTTTCACCTTTCAACTTGGCGTAAAGGGCGATGAGGTTCTCGGCGTGGAGATACTGCACNNTCAATCCGTCCAAGGGTACTCGGGACTTGCCGCACGATTCGATGTCTATCGAACGCAACGCTGTAACAGGCGCTCCCTGATCAACAAGCTTCCGGACCCTTTCGTTGATGGCTTCGAGGTAGCGATTGCTGGACTCGAGTTCCTCGCTCAGCTCACCCTTGAGAAGGAGCTGGCCATGTCCCTGTACAACGCTCTCTGGGCGCAGCGAGCGAACGGTTCGCAAAGAGTGGAGGGTTTGCTGCAAGTCTCCGAACACGATGTACGGGACAGGGAGGACAGCATCGCCGGCAAACAAGATGCGGTCCCCTTCGATCATAACACCAATGGAGTCAGGCGTGTGGCCCGGCAGAGCCACTAGGTGCAGAGACCTTTCACCCAGGTGAATGTACATCTCTTGCTCAAAGACGATGTTGGGCAGCTGCACCCGAACCTCGGCGAGGGCCGGGGTATCACGCTTGGCCTCTTCAAGACTCTGCGAGCCTCGTTCCCTCAGCACCTCTCGACATTGGGTATGACCGATGGTCTCGGCGTCGGGGAACAGAAACGTGCCGTTGGTGTGGTCGGAGTGGTAGTGGGTGTTGACCACATAGCGGACGGCGCCCTGCCCTCGCTCCCGGATAAGCGCCAGCATTTCGCGGGTTTCCTGGGGGAAAGGAAGGGTGTCGATTACGATCGTGCCCTCGGATGTGAAGAAGACGCCGGCTGTTGCCTGAGCGTACATCTCACTGGTGAAGGTATAGATCCCGTCGGCAACTCGATCCCTTTTCATGCCACCCTTCCGCAAACAGAAGGCGTCCCCGCCGTGCCGTGTGCAGACTTGTTTTGAACCTGCTGTTGCAGGTGGGTACCTAACCTAGCGGGTTTGCCTCACTCTGACGAGCTACTACAGTGCCGCCGGGAGTCTGGTTCCCGATCAAACCAAAGTGTTGGCTCAAAACTTGCGCTTGCATCACGCGCACAGCAGGCGACGCGAGGATAGTGTAACACAAAGAGCCAGTGGCGTCAAGTTGCACTCCCCTGTGCTGCTCAGTTCTAGCTGCACTAGCTTCCATGCGGTCACGGAAGTACTGGCATGCGCAGCAGTGAACGGACACCCGCAGCGGCCGGGCCTATGATAAGGGAAATTCACGGCGATGCGGACAGCGCCGTCTCGAAGCAATGCGGTTCAGACTCGAGCATGGCCACTGAGAAGTGACAGTGCTTCAGGTGAGGCCTACTGGCACACGGGGGGACGTGGGCAACAACCTGCGGTCGCTTGCCAGTTCATCGCCCTCGCTCATAGCTAGCCAGAATGGCTCAGAACGGAGGCGGTTGCTGGTCGTTGACAAAAGGAGAAACCAGGGTACAATACTCCTATATTGATAGGTTGACGCGCAGACTATGGGGGAGAAGTGCAGTGAGCCAGATGGACAGAAGGCACTTTGTGAGGCTACTACTCGCCACCCTCGCCGGTGGCTCTGTGGCGGCTTGTGGACGGGAATTAGGTGGTGCATCGGTTCCCGGGGTGTCCGTCGGTCCAACTCCTCTGGCCGATGCAACGCTGCGAGCGCGGCGCGTGTACAACGAGAACCGATTTGACCGCAACGTGCGCTACTACCAGCCGTTTGTGCCCCCTTTGCCAGACGACTGGCGACTGACAGTGAGCGGTCTTGTGCGTACCCCCATGACTCTGACCCTATCCGATGCCCAGCAGTTGCCGGTCGTCGAGCAGTCGTCAAGGATGGTTTGTGTTGAGGGGTGGTCGTGGAAGGCCGATTGGACCGGCTTTGCCTTCGCAGACCTGATGGAGCGGGTGAGCCCGATGGATGCGGCGCGCTTCGTACGCCTGGAGTGTGCGGATGGCTACTGGGAGATCTTGTCACTGGACGAGCTGCTTCAGCCTCGGGTTGTCTTCCCGTACCGAATGGAGGGGGAGCTGTTGAAGGCTGAGTACGGCTCCCCACTCCGACTGATTGTTCCTTGGAAGTATGGGTACAAGGGACCCAAGTGCGTTACCAAGGTGTCATTCGTGGACCGCACGGGCCCGGGTTACTGGTCAACGGTGGGCCCATACACGGCGGATGGTGCTATTGAAGTAGGCTACGATACTCCGCAGGAGACGGGTCAGAGAGTGCGCATCGTCACCCCGGGTCTGGAACAGACGTACTAGCCGGCCGAGTTGCCCTGCTGCGGCGACCTGGTTTCAGGAACATGCGCGTTCCCGCTGTCCAAGAGCTTCAGCCTCCAAGAGGGGTTCAGGGGAGCAGGGCGCCAGTTGACTGCTTTCTTGGTGATGGGTATTATTCGCCAGATTGAGCTACGGGTCAGATTCAGAGAGAAGTAGGGAGGGCAGGGATATGAAGGTTCGTTTGGATACGGCAGCCTTGCACGCAGGGTACGACTACAAGCAGGGCAAGAACATCACACCGCCCATCACGATGGGGGTGGCGTTTCCTTTCGATAGCGCTGAGGATGCCGCTGCCATCTGTACGGGTCAGAAGGCCGGTTACGTGTACGCGCGAACCGCGAACCATACCAATACGGTCTTTGAGCAGCGCCTGGCGGCACTGGAAGGCGGAGAGGCGTGCCTGGCGACCTCCTCGGGCCTTGCCGCTCTGTTTGAGGCGATCCTGGAACTTATGAACGGGCAGCCAAATGGCGAGTTCGTGACCTCTGCCCACATGTACGGCAATGCTCAGAATCTATTGCGTGTGACCCTGCCGGTGATGAGCATCCGGGCGCACTTTGTTGACAATGCTGAGGACTTGGCTTCTTGGGAGCAGGCCATCAATCCCAACACCAGGTGCCTGTTTGTGGAGTCGCCCAGCAATCCCGACGTTTTCGTTGCGGATGTTCCCGCATTGGCAAGACTTGCGGCAAAGCACCACATCCCCCTGCTGGTGGACAGCACTCTGTCGTCGCCCGCCGTCTTTCGCCCGTTGGAACACGGGGCAACGGTGGTCATCCATTCTACAACCAAGTACATTTCGGGCCATTCGGCGGCCCTGGGTGGGGCCATCATTGGCAAGAAAGCATTCATCGACTCTTTGCGTGCTGGGCATCATCACTACATTGGCCCGACGATGAGCCCGATGACAGCTTTTCTTTCGATCTTGGGAATGGAGACCCTGTTCATCCGGATGCCTCGATGCATTGATTCAGCGCAGAAGGTGGCAGAGTTCTTGACAGCTCACCCGAAGGTGGCGGCGGTGAACTTCCCTGGGCTCAAGAGCCATCCTCAGTATGAACTGGCCATGGCGCAGTTCGGCAACGCCGGTACATCATTGATGGCTTTCGAGATCAAGGGAAACCAGGCAGATGCGTTTCAGGTAATCAATCACCTGCAGATTCCCTGCCACGCGACTCACCTTGGTGGCAACCAGACTGTGGTGGTCAACCCTGCCACGACTACCCACGGTAGCCTCACGGCCGAACAACGGGCCGCATCGTCGGTTCCCGATGGCCTGATCCGCTACTCGGTGGGCCTCGAGAACGCCGATGACTTGATCGCTGATTTGGATCAGGCCCTGGGGCACGTGCGGTAGCCGGTTTCCCGGGTGGCTGAGATTGGTCAATGCCCTGCGCCATCGATCGATGGCGCAGGGCATTGTTGTATTAGGTTGACAGTCGGTACCACGCTTGCCACCGTGCCGGAATGGACTCGATGATGCCTTAGGGGTAGCAGCGTCAGCACGGGCAAGTCGATCAGAGGAGGCGGTTGGCGGCAAACGTAGGGTACGTCCTGGCCTGAACCGGCCGGCTGACGGACACTGGAGGATGTTGCTCACTGTCGTTACATAATCGGATTGCCGAGGAGCCTGTGGTTGTGGACAGGCCGTCTTCAGGCTTCAACCCGCGGGGCTGAACCTCGGAGGGGCTGCCGCCCGCAATCAGCGGCGCAGGTGCCGCTGGAGGTTGCAGGGTCCGCGTTGCGCTCCTCTCACGCAGCTGGAGTTGCTGACCGAGGCCCCCGCAGCCAGGAAAGGACGGCGGCCACGGCATCCACAGCAGCAAGAAGACGTACGGTATCCCGGAAGCCTCCCCCGTACCCTACTTCGACAGACCCGCTGCCCAGCAGCTGAGCGTGGTATAGGCTCCGTGATGCAAAGAAGCTGCCGAGGATTGCGACGGCGGTGACCATACCCAGGTGCCGCATGGTGACTGTGAAGCCGCTCGCTGTGCCCGCATGTTCAGGTGATACTGAGCCGAGCACCGCGGCCGTGTTGGGCGCTGCGTTCATGCCAAGGCACAAGCCGCCCATGCCCAGCCTCACAACAAGGCCAATCATGCTGGTTTGTGTCGTAATGGTGCTCATCGCCAGCAGTCCGATTGACTGCAGGGCCAAACCGGCTGTTGTCGGCACGCGTGCGTCATAGCGGTCGGCGAGCCATGCGCTCAACGGATTTACGGCCATCTGCACAAGCGGGAGTGAGACCAGCAGGAGCCCCATCTGGGCCGGGCTGTATCCCAGCACGCCTTGCAGAAAGAAGGGCAGGACAAAGCCAAGGACAGCCCAATCCCCGTTGCTGACAAAGACCGCGACGTTTGAGAGCACGAACAGGCGGTTACGGAACAGGGATAGGTCAAGCAGTGGATCTCGCCTGTGCTGGCTTCGTACCACCAAGAGCATTCCACAGCCCAACCCAAGTGCCGTCAATCCCAGCAACCAAGGACTGGACCATCCGATGCGGGGGCCCTGATTCAGGGCAGCGGTCACTGTGATGACCATAGCCGCCAAGGCCGCTACGCTGATGGGATCAAGGCTCTGCTGGTCATCACCCGGTAGGTCTGGCACGTAGCGCCAAGCGGCGACTGCACCAATGAGGCAGATGGGTACCTCGGTAGCGAACACGGCGCGCCAGCCCACAGTTTGCACCAGATAACCGGCTACTGACGGGCCGATCACACGCGCCAGGGCGCTGGTAAGGTAGATGACGGCTACGCCTTGAGCGCGTTGGCGGGCGGGAACCGAAGAAGCTGCAATCGCAAGGTTTCCACTTGCCAGCATCGAGGCGCCCAGCGCCTGAAGTGCTCGGAATGCCAGTAGCATCGGGAACGAGGTGGCAAAGCTGCACAGCAGTGATCCCATGCCAAATACTGCAAAGCCGGAGATGAATACCCGCTTTCGGCCAATCATGTCGCCCAGGTGGCCAAATGCTACCAGAGATGCGGCATTGGCCGCTGAATAGGCCAGCACGATCCACTGCACGGCCAACAGGTCTACACCCAGCTGCTGAACGAGAGTAGGAAGCATGGCGTTGACCATATTGATCATGATCACCACGCCCAGGGCTGAGATTGCTGCGGACACAAGGGCCGGCCAGTTCAAACGTTGAATGGGTGTGTTCGTCATACCCCCTGACTCCTGCAGGCTCGAAACCGCTGCCAGTATAGGTGGCCTGTTTGCGGAGTCAAGTGGCGTGGGCTAGTATTCTAGCCATTCAGAGCTGGGGGTAGGGGCGATGAGCGACGGCGAATGGAAGACGGCCATTACCAGTTGTGAAGCCAACAACATCCGCATTCGGGGATATCGGATCACTGACCTTATGGGCGCAGTTGGCTTTGCCCAAGCCCTGTACCTGCTGTGCCGAGGAGACCTTCCTACCTTGGACCAGGCGCGCATGCTGGAGGCAATTCTGGTATCCTGTGTTGACCACGGCATTGTTCCCACATCGACGCGAGCTGCTCGGACGGTGGCGGCCTCGGGCTCACCTGCCCTGTCGGCCCTTGCGGCTGGGATTCTGGGTTTCTCCGACGCCCACGGGGGCGCAATTGAAGGCGCGATGCGGCTGCTGCATGAGGTGCGCTGGAAGTGGGAGCGCAAAATGGGGACCTTGCCGGAGCTCACAAGGCAGGTAGTGTTGCGGGCGCTGGAGACCCAGGAACGACTGCCTGGCCTGGGGCATGCCATCTACAAGCGGGGTGATCCGCGGACCGAGCGGCTACTGGAGCTGGCGCAGCGCTGTGGCATTGCAGGGCAGTACGTCGAGATCGCTGAGGCTTACCGATCGGCTCTGTCGGAGGAGCTGGGCAAGGCGAGCCTGCCTCTGAACGTGGATGGCTGCATCGCAGCGCTCTTGTGTGAGATGGGGTTTGCTCCGGAAGTGGGCAATCTCTTCTTCGCCCTATCGCGCACAGCGGGGTTCATGGCGCACATTCAGGAGGAACGACAACGGGAACGGCCGCTCAGGGATATCGACTGGCAGCGGGCCGAGTATGATGGTCCAGAAGCGAGGGAGCTGCCGGAGGGAGCATCCGCCGTTTGGCCGCAGTAAGTGCCAGGCCAATTCGGCCTGACCCCATCGCCCGGCGCTTGCCAGCCCGATGGCTGGACAAAAGCGCGCGGCACCTCGGCATGAGAAGCGCCCGCGGCTGGTGCGCCCACGGATGGGCCGTAGTGCGCCTATCAGTTCCGAGACTGGACTGTCACAACAGAACGAGCGTTTCCATTGTGTCAAGCTGCCTCAGCTGCCAGCAGAGGCTCGTTCCTCACCGATTCCAGCGGAGCTTGCCTTCCGGTCCGGTAGGTCGATTCATCAGACCATCCTGAAACCAACCGCGAAAGCGTTCCATGTTGGGTAGTCCAGCCTGCTCCATGTCTCGGAGGGCTGCTTGCCGATCATCACTGAAGCGGACTATGTCTACCGTCAGGCGCCCGCCGTCAGCTGTCACGCGCAGATACGAACTCCTGGTGTCATCTTCGATCCCCAGCGCTGGTCGACCGCTCTGCGTGATGACCTGTCCGGCTTCGTCCATGGTCCCAACCACCGTCCAACCCATCGACCCGGCATTGGCATAGGTTGTATTGCTTTGCTGCCTGACATAGGCGTAGTGACTGTGACCGAGTACCACCAGGTCTGCTTCCGGCTCGGGAAAGCAGCTCATTTGCCGCTCGGGTGTGATCAGCCACGGACATAGCTCTGCCTTGGCGTTGATGTGCCCATGCCAGACGACGATTGTCATTCCCCGCCACCGCAGGGCAAGGCGGTGCGGCCAGCCGCGAACGTATTCCCGATGGTGCTGAGGATAGAACCCGAACGCTCCGACCGCCGTGTAGATGGGCTCGTCACCGACAGGCTCTGCGAACATGTCCTCGTCATGATTACCCATCACCGCAAAGGGACCTACTTGTTGGTGCAGCCAGGCTACGACTTGTGGTGCGTGCGGGCCGCGATGGCAGTGGTCACCGACGAAGACAAGCTGTCGCTGCTGTGAAAGCCGCGCCAACTCGTGCTCAAAAGCCTCCAGCGGCTGGAACAACCCATGGAGGTCGCTCAGGAAAACCAGCTGTTCGACAGCATCCGGAACGTCGCGTTGCGAGTGGACCAGCAGGTGGGTCTTGGGTTGGTCTCCATCCGTCCATCGCTGGCGGGCGAGGGCGGCGTCGGACTGGGAAACCGGAGCGTTGTCCCTACTCATCATACACCTTCCAGTACTGTTTCTCAGGTTCCCAACGACTGCGAAACTCATCCCCGGGGCTGGCAACGAGGGCCTGGCCGCGGGCGGTCACCGTGCCATCGGGGAGACGGAGCTCGGCGGCAACCCGGGCACGTGACCGTGTACGGGAGAGCACCCATCCAATGGCTGTCAGTGGCTGGCCCGTCGGTGTGGGACGACGGTAGGTTACTTCCATCTTGAGGGTAACGAACAAATTCTCTTCTTCATCCCCTTCAATCAGTAGCGCTCGGCCCGCCGTCTCGTCCAGTAGGGCGGCAACTATGCCGCCATGGACTATGCCTGGGTAACCGTTGAATGCCTCAGGCACAGTGACTGTGGCGACAACTTGTCTGGCCTCACGATCGCTGTACCAGGAGAGCTTGAGGCCGATGGGATTCTCCCTGCCGCACAGGAAGCAGGTTCGCGAACTTTGTTGCTTGTCCACAGGGCAACTCCTGCAAGGTTATGTGGGCCAGTATACGCGCGGATGCTTGGCACGACAACTTTCTCGGTCCGTCGCCGGAACGTCATAGCGATGGACACTCTCATTGACTGTGACGGCAACCGTTGACTCAGCCAGCACGTTGGACTAGACTAAGGGAGACAATGAAGAGGAGGTACAGGCGATGGAATACCGCAGAGTGGGAAGAACGGGCCTGAAGGTGTCAGAGTTCTGCCTGGGAACGATGACCTTTGGCCATGGCTGTGATGAGCAGGAGGCGCAGCGTCTGGTGGGTACCGCCCTGGATGCTGGTGTCACGTTCTTTGATACCGCCGACGGTTACAGCCAGGGATTGTCGGAGACCATGCTCGGCAAAGCGTTGAAGGGGCGTCGCCGTGAGGCGGTGGTCGCAACCAAGTTCTTTACGCCGATGGGCCCTGGTCCGAACGATTCGGGTATGTCGCGAGTACACATCATGGGCGCCATTGAGGACAGCCTCCGCAGGCTCAACACCGATTGGGTAGACATCTATTACATGCACCATGTCGATGTGCAGGCACCGCTTGAAGAGATGCTGCGGGCGGTTGACGACCTTGTGCATCAGGGCAAAGTGCGGTACGCAGCGGTCAGCAACTATGAGGCGTGGCGGTTGTGCGAAGCATTGTGGATCAGTGATGTCCGCAATCTGGCTCGTTTTGAGTGCTATCAGCCTCAGTATAGCCTTCTGGTGAGGGACATTGAGCACGAAATCCTGCCTTTTTGCAGGGACAAGGGCTTGGGCGTCGTAGTGTGGGCGCCTCTAGCGGGTGGATACTTGACTGGGAAGTATCGCCCGGGTCAACGCGTGCTCGAGGGGACGAGATCGGCGGAGCAGTGGGCATATCCCACGCAGTACTTTGCCGCCAACGCAGACGATACCCTGGCTGCCCTTCTCGATGTGGCCCAGGAGATGGGGCGGCCTGCAGCGCAGGTGGCGTTGCGCTGGGTCCTTGACCAGCCAGGTGTGACCGCGACCATCGTCGGTGCCCGTAAGGTGGAGCAGCTGCGGCAGAATCTGGATATTTCGGGTTGGCATATTCCCACCGAGGCCATGGCCCGGTTGAACCAGGTGTCAGAATTGCCGCCGCGCTATCCCGTCGCAATGGAAAGGACCATGGAGAGTCGCCGGAACGCAGGGGTAAAGATGCCCACCCTGCAGGGATGACTGCTCGGACGGTAGTGGTGCAAAGAGCGCGCTAGCCTGGCGTGCAGAGCGTGATCGATGACCCGGGGGCCAAGAATGGATTTGGCCCTCGGGTCTTGTTCATGCCCACGGTGCGAAGGGGCCAGTCTCATGCTACTGGCAAGATGAGCCTGATTTGACCGCTGATGGGCAAGAGAGTATAAGATGGCTTTTGTTGCGTGTACGGTGTACACGATATGCGGGGAGCGGTCTATGCCGAGATGTAGACAGAGCACGGAGCAACGAAGAGCGGTGTGTGAGCGAATCCTCGACGCAGCGCAGATGCTGATGCAGGAGCATGGGCCAGAGGCTCTAAGCATGCGCGGAATAGCGGAACGAGCGCACATGTCGCCCATGGCTCTATACACCTACTTTCAGGGTCGGGCGGCGCTTGTCTCCCAGTTGATGGAGCGGCAGCGGGAGCGCATGCACCAACACCGGACCGAGATGATCCAGAGGGCGCGGAGGGGCCAAGTCAAGGCGGTAATACAGGACTTCTTCGCCTTCTTCGCCCAGGCGGCTCGTCTCAGGCCAGGCATATTCAGGTTTCTCTGGGTGCTGCCCTTGAACTCCGAGGATGCAGGATTGGATGCGCGCCAGGGTTTTGACAAGACGCTTGGGCTGCTGGTCGACCTGATTCAGATCGGCATTGAGCAGGGCGACTTCGCGCCACGAGATGCAGCGCTGGCCGCAACTACCGTGTTTGGCATGACCCACGGATCCCTGCTCTTGTACCACAGCGGGCGGCTGTCCGATGCCACGTTGTGCGAGCAGGCTCACCGCGAAGCGGTGAAGGCGGCTCTCTGTTATCTCTGTAACCCTTAGAGCGGAGGCGGTTTCATGAGGCGTTTGCTGGTGTACATCAAGCCCTACCAGGGCGTCGCGCTTTGGTCCATGCTCTTGGTGCTGGGCTCAGTGGGGGTCGACCTGATGGTCCCGCGCCTGCTGGCCCGGGTTATCGACCAGGGCATCGCCCGGAGAGATATGTCGGTAGTGCTGTCGACGGCGGGGATGATGATATTGGCGGCGACGATCAGTGCCGTGCTGGCCGTTGCTAACACTACCTTGTCGGTTCGTGTCGCCCAAAGCTTCGGACACGATGTCCGAAGCGCCCTCTACCGCCAAGTCCAGGGACTGTCGTTTGGCAACCTGGATAGGCTGCAGACCGGACAGTTGCTGGTACGTTTGACCAGCGACGTCACCATGACGCAGACGCTCATTCAGCTAGCCTTGCGGATGTTCATCCGTGCTCCCCTCATGATCGTGGGCAGCATTGTGGCTATGACCCTGACCAATCGGCAGCTGGCCACAGTCCTGGTTGTCCTGTTGCCCATCACTGGTTGCGTGGTGTGGCTCTTCACTACCAGGCTGCAGCCCGCATTCCAGGAGGTCCAGCTGAGGCTTGACCGCCTTAATACGGTGTTGCAGGAGAATCTCGCCGGTGTCAGGGTTGTCAAGGCCTTTGTGCGGGAGGATCACGAAGGGCAACGCTTTGACCGCACCAACGTGGCGTTGGCCGATCAGTCGGCCCAAGTCGCGCAGCTGATGACCCTCTTCTTTCCACTAGTTATGCTGATCATGAACTCGGGCATGGTGGCAGTGGTCTGGTATGGCGGCCGACTGGTCGTGGGCGGCAACATGAGCACGGGCTCGATAGTCGCTTTTGTGAACTATTTCTTGTCTACGATGTTCCCCCTGCTCCTCCTGGGCATGACCATCGGCCAGTTTGCGGCGGCAGGCGCCTCGGCAGACCGCATCCTGGAGGTCTTGGACAGTCGGGCCGATGTGCAGGAGCAACCCGATGCGATTGATCTGAAGCACGTTGTGGGGCGTGTGGCGTTCGAAGGCGTGTCGTTCTGTTACAGCGGTGAAGGCAGTGCAATGGTGCTGAACGACGTGAATCTGGTCGCTGAACCTGGCCAGACTGTGGCTATCTTGGGAGCAACTGGTTCGGGCAAGTCGTCGCTGGTCAATCTGATTCCTCGCTTCTATGACGTCTGCGGAGGACGCGTGACCATCGATGGGGTGGATGTGCGGTCGGTGACGCTGGAGTCGTTACGGTCTCATGTGGCGGCTGTGTTGCAGGAGGCTGTCCTGTTCAGCGGAACGGTCCGGGATAACATCCGGTACGGACGTCCCGCCGCCGATGATCAGGAAGTGGTGGCGGCAGCGCAGGCGGCTCAGGCCCATGGGTTCATCAGCACATTCCCGGAAGGCTATGACACCATGGTGGGACAGCGGGGAGTGACCCTGTCTGGTGGACAGAAACAGCGTATCGCCATAGCCAGGGCACTGCTGATGCATCCGCCCATCTTGATCCTGGATGACTCGACGAGCTCGGTGGATGTGGATACCGAAGCTCAGATCCAGGAGGCGCTGGAGGGATTGCGGAAGGTGAGTACGAGCTTTGTGGTAGCCCAGAGGATCAGCACTGTGCTCAATGCCGACAAGATCGTAGTCCTCGATCAGGGTACGATCGCAGCGCAGGGAACTCACGCAGAACTGATGGACTCGAGCTCAATATACCGCGAGATCTATGACTCGCAGCTGGGTGATGGAGGAGCGCAGAATGGCTAGTCAACCACCGAGCACTCAAGCGAGACCCGCGATGCCAGCTCGGCCCCCAGGAGGGCCCGGCTTCATGGGACCTCGCAGTGTAGAGAAGGCCCGGAATCCCCGCAGTACGCTGCGCCGCTTGGCGGCCTATCTCCGTCCTTTCACACTGCAGATTGCGCTCGTGCTGGTCTTGACGGTGGTCGGCACATTACTGGGTTTGGCTGGCCCATACCTCATGGGTGTAGCCATCGACCGTTACATCGGGGGAAGCGACCTGGATGGTTTGTTGCGGGTGAGCCTATGGATGTTCACGGTGTATGCGGGCAGCTCCATAGCTCAGGTGGGACAGGGCTGGATCATGGCCCGCGTGGCACAGAACGCACTGAAAGACCTGCGCCGGACGCTATTCACCCACGTCCAGACGTTGCCCCTGAAGTACTTTGACACCCATCCCCAGGGCGACCTAATGAGCCGCCTCACCAACGACATCGGCGCGATCCAGATGGCTCTGACCATGAACGTGACGCAGATGATCGTAAGCCTTCTAACGGTGGTAGGTATCCTGGTGATCATGTTCTCGATGAATGTCTGGCTCGCGTTGGGCGTGCTTACCGTTTTCCCGCTCATGGTTCTGCTGACGGCGAGCGTTGCCAAACAAACACGATCGGGTTTTCGGGCGCTGCAGGCCAATCTGGGCCAGTTGAATGGTCACATGGAGGAGACCATAAGTGGAGTAAGGGTCATCCAGGCCTTTGGACAGCAGGGATCCACCATCGAAGCTTTTGACCGCTCCAATGCCGCGGTGCGGGAAGCAGGCATTCGGGCTCAGGTTTATGCCCTGTTGGTCCCTCCCATGATGGGAGTCCTGAGCCAGGTCAACCTGGCGGTAGTGGCTGGCTTGGGCGGCTACCTCGCTTTGCGAGGTCTGGTGAGCGTGGGCGTTATTGCCGCGTTTATCACGTACGCCAGGCGGTTCGTTGAGCCCCTGCGGCAGATGGGAGAGCTCTACAATACCGTACAGGCTGCCCTGGCTGGCGCGGAACGGGTGTTTGAGACTATGGACGAGCAGTCAGAGGTCTCCGATGTGTCCGACGCTCCGGTCATCAGTAACGTAGCTGGCCACGTCGACTTTGATCAAGTGTCCTTTGGTTATGTGCCTGGAACACCGGTACTCAAGGATATCCAGATGTCCGTTGCCCCTGGTCAACGTGTGGCATTGGTGGGGCCGACGGGTGCCGGCAAGACGACCATCATCAGCCTGCTTACCAGGTTCTATGACGTGGACCAAGGCGCGATCCGCCTGGATGGGCGGGACATCCGTGAGGTCAACCGCGCTAGTCTGCGCCGGGCTATGGGAGTCGTACTGCAGGATACCTTTCTGTTCTCGGACACGGTGATGGAGAACATCAGGTATGGTAGACTGGACGCGTCCGACGAGGAGGTCATGGCTGCGGCCAAGCTGGCCGATGCCGATGGGTTCATTCGGCGTCTTCCAGCGGGGTATCAGACACGCCTTTCGGAACGCGCCAGCAACCTCAGCCAGGGTCAGAGACAGCTTTTGGCCATCGCCAGGGCGATCCTTTCGGACCCACGGGTACTGGTCTTGGATGAGGCTACCAGTAACATCGATACGCGGACCGAGGTACGCATTCAGCGTGCGCTGCTTCGGCTGATGGAGGGACGCACTACGTTCGTGATTGCCCATCGCCTCAGCACCATTCGTCAGGCGGACCGGATTTTGGTGATCAATGACGGCCGCATCATTGAGCGCGGAACTCACGGGGAGCTCATGTCCCAGAAGGGCTTTTACCACAACCTCTACATGGCGCAGTTCAAAGGGCGCCTGCCGCCCCAGCGGGAGGCCTTAGATGGCGCAAAAGTGGCGGTGGGCAGCCCTGGCCAGTAGTGTATGCAATAGGCTCAGTGCTCGACGCGGTGCGGCCAAAGGTCCAATAGCGGCCACCATTGCGGTTACGGACTCACGCTCGGGGTACGTGCGGTGGAGCTGCGGGCGCTGTGCGGGCTCTCCGGCAACATGGTTTGACAGTTGCCGACGGCCGGCGTAAACTGCGCTGCGAACGGTCCGGAAGCGAGGAGGCCGGAGGACGCGGCTCAAGCAAGGTGCTCCGGAGCGCTATGTAGGGGTGGTGCACGGGCGCTAGGTACACTGCCAGTGGCGGTTGGGAGATGCGGGTGTCTAGTGAGGCCCATTTCCGGCCGCAGATACCAGTCTCCTGGGTGCGACGGGTGGCGTAAGCCCATCATGTGGGAGTGTCGGCTGGCTCCTGAGTGATGGTCCAGCCTCCGGGCGGTGGACCTGTCGTTGTCATCCTCATCATCGAAGGGAGTTCGCGGCGACAATGAGAGCCATTCAGCTTCTATCTGTTATGCTGCTATTGGGGCTGGCGCTGGGGTGTGGCACCACCAATCTCCCGACTGCGGCTCCGGGAGTGCCCACTCCAACGGGCGATTCGTCACAGCCTGGTGGCGAGGTTGCTCCATCGGTGGTCCCGACGCTGCCGAAGGCAATGATGCCGATTACGGCCCTTGGCTATGCTGCGCCGTATCCGGCAGGTTGGGAGGTACACGGCGGCTTGTCGCCACAGGACGCTACGGGCCGTGCGTGGGACGTGATCGAGTACTGGAGCACCCTCAGCGCAGGCGGCAGTCAGTCTGCGGGTTTGGGTGTGTACGTGATCTCGGTGGGGGTGGCGCCGGCGGCTGCAGGCACGATCACTGAGACCGTCGAGTTGCAGCTGCGCCCAATGGCGGCGGAAGTCCGCAATTCAGTTCAGCGGAATTGTTGCATCGATGTGGGGGGTGAATCGGGTTTCGAGCTCCTTGTCCCCGTGAGGTCCAATGCCAGCAGCCGCCAGATCACCGTGCTTCACGATGGCCGGGAGTACCGCCTGCTGTTCCGGCCATGGCTGGCACCAGTTTCGTCCGATGATGTGCGAGTCCAGGAAGCGTTCGCGGTGTTCGTGAGCGGTTTTCGATTCATTCCCCTCAGTGGAACCCCAGTTTGGCGGAAGCCGGCAGTGACCCCAGTTCCAACGGCATAGGGCGGGTAGCCCGGGCACGTGTAATCCCGATGTGAGGCCGGTCTGGAGCGCTGCTCGTGTACTTACGGGAGCGTTTCGGAACAAGGCCAGGCAACGGGAATCGGGCGTTGCAGACAAGTCGAGCGGGAGGGTGGCGACGGTGGATACTTCGACGCTGTTGCTGGCGCAGAGTGATGTCCTCGCGTGCATAGACGCTGCGCAAGCGGTTGAGATCGTTGAGCGCACATTTCGGGATCATGGGCGTGGACGCGTGGCGATGCCGGCCAAGGTCACACTGGACATGTCGCCCCTTGGCCTGCGGCGGTCGGTGAACGCGATGCCGGCGTACGTAGAGTCGGCGCAGGCCTATGGCATCAAGTGGATCGGTGGCTTTGTGGACAACCCCAGCCGCTATGGACTGCCGTATATCATGGCGGTGTTGGTTGTGAACGACCCCGAAACAGGCGTACCGCTGGCAGTTATGGATGCAGTGCAGATCACGGCGTTGCGAACGGGTGCCTCCGCAGCGGTGGCGGCACGATACCTGGCGGGTAAGGGCGCAAGCGTGGCTGCGTTCGTGGGCTGCGGGCAGCAGGGAACTGCGGCGTTGGATGCCCTTGCTGCTGTTTGTCGCCTCTCGGAGGTAAGGGCCTATGACGTCCGACCGGAGGCCGCCCAACGCCTGGTTCAAAAAGCCCAGGTGCGCGGCGGCGCAGGCCGGGCGTGCGTAGACGTTGAGAGTGCTGTCGTCGGGGCTCAGGTGGTTGTCACGGCGACCATGGCCAACGAACCNNAGGATTCAGCCCGGCGGTCTGGTGGTCAAACTGGGCTCCTTCCAGGAACTGGACGACGCGCTCACGTTGGGCGCCGATCGACTGATTGTGGACCATCGCCAGCAGTGTGAGCACAGGGGAGAGTTGCCGCACCTCTTCCGTGCTGGCCTCATGACCCAGGAGGACATTGACTGCCAGCTGGGGGAGGTGGTGGCGGGCGTGGTAGAGGGCCGAGAGAGCGATGAGCAAGTCATCGTGGCCACGCTGATCGGCATGGGCTCGGAAGATGTGGCAGTGGGGGCGGAGGTATACCGCACCGCAGTTGAGCGGGGCCTGGGCCAGAGGTTTGACTTTATGGCCTAGTACGAAAGTGGGCGGTGGTCGCGTAAGGATTGTGAGCGGTGCTTGCATCGATCTGGACGGGATAACGTCGGATTGGGCGAACGAGACGAACGCCAACCTGCAGATGAGGTGGAAATATGGGAGAGGTTCTTGAAAGGATTGCCGAGAGTCTCTATGGCGGCGATGACCGAAAGGTGAGCGAGCTGGTGAATCAGGCGCTGCAGCAAGGGACGGGAGCTGCCGAGGTGCTCAACGGAGGCCTTATGGCCGGAATGGATGCTGTGGGCCGCGACTTTAAGAATGGAGATCTCTTTGTTCCAGACGTTTTGGTGGCAGCTCGCGCGATGAATGCCGGCATGGATATCCTGCGCCCGCTGCTTACGGCCGGCGAGATTGGGACCAGCGGCACATGTGTCATCGCTACTGTGCAAGGGGACATCCACGACATCGGCAAGAACCTCGTCAGGATGATGATGCAGGGTGCGGGTTTCAAAGTCATCGACCTGGGTACAGATGTTTCTGCCACGGCCTTTGTGGATGCGACAAGGGAGCACCAGCCCCAGCTGATAGGTATGAGCGCGCTGCTGACAACTACCATGATGGGCATGAAAGACTGTCTTGATGCCCTTGTTGCGGCGGGCCTGCGAGACACCGTAAAGGTGATGGTCGGTGGAGCTCCGGTCACCCAGGAGTTTGCTGATGAGATAGGGGCGGATGGTTATGCCCCCGACTCTGCCTCAGCCGTAGATGTGGCAAGGCGCCTGGTTAATTTGGGGTAGAGGGCGGTCAACTGCAGGTCGCCAAGGAGCGGGTAGTAGCCTGAGGCCACGCCGACTGCTCGCGGGTCGATCCCCCTGGTGTTTTTGGCACCTTGATGATGGCTCAACCCTGTTCGGAAGCGCGACAGGGTTTCCGTGGGGTAGGGTCGATAGGCCGGAGTAGGTCCACCCCGCTGGACAGGGGCCTGTCCACCAGGCAGACGCTCCTTGACCATGAATCATGTGAAGGATATACTCGTGGCGTGGCTCACAAGTTCGTTGGCTGGGAGGGCTGGTCTTGATCGAGGACGAGGCCGTTTACGAAGCGGTGCTGACGGCGATCCGTGATGGCTATCGAGCTTGCATTCTTACGGTCGTTGAAGTGCAGGGTTCAGCCCCCAGGGCAGCCGGGGCAAAAATGCTGGTGCGTGCCGATGGGTCAACGGTGGGGACCATTGGCGGTGGCGGCATGGAGGCAGCCGCGATTCGGGATGCCCGCTCCGCTTTGGAAGAAGGATCCTCGCGCCTTGTGGAATACTCCCTGCTCGGAGAAACAGCCGATGACTTGGGCGCTTGCGGGGGCACCGCCAAGGTCTTTCTGGACGCAATTGGGAGCAGGCGCACGTTGCTGGTGGCTGGCGCGGGACACGTGGCACAGCCACTGGTTGCCATCGCCGCTTTGGTGGGTTTCCGGACGATTGTCGTGGACGATCGACCCGACCTTCTCACCAGGGCAAGATTCCCGGCCAGCGATGCGCTGGTGTGTGCGCCTTTCGAGGATTTCAGGCAACAGGTCACGGTCGACTCGCGTACGGCGGTGGTTATCGTGACCCGAGGGCACGAACATGATGCCAAGGTACTGCGCCAAGTTGTAGATGCTCCTGCCTGGTATATTGGGATGATCGGCAGCCGCCGCAAGACTCAGGCTGTTTTTGACCAGCTTCAGGCTGAAGGCATTGCCCCGGAGCGTTTAGCCCGGGTTCATTCTCCCATTGGATTGCGCACTGGTGGACAGACGCCGGCGGAAATTGCTCTGGGAATCGTAGCCGAGTTGCTGCTCGTGCAATACGGGGGCGATGGGGAACCCTGTAGTTGGCGAGACAACCCTCTCCGAGGCGGTTCAGATACCCCGACAGTACGGTCTACTCCTCATTGAAGATGCACCGTCTTATCCATTGACTGACTGCGAGACTCTAGAGCAGGACTTGCCTGCAAGGCCGAAAGAAGGACCAAACAGTGACTGAGCCCAGTACGTTAGCGCCTCAGGAAGTGAATCGGAATTTCGCACTGGGTGTGACCAACGGCGCCTTGTTCAAGGTTTTCTTTACCCTCATCGACCCCTCCGT
>DDYO01000066.1 GCA_002348045.1 Anaerolineales bacterium UBA2232 | reverse complement strand
CGCAGCGTCAACATCGCCCTGGTCAACGAACTGGCCCTGCTCTGCGAGCGTATGGGCATCGACATCTGGGAAGTCATTAGGGCAGCCGCCACCAAACCCTTTGGCTTTATGCCCTTTTATCCTGGGCCAGGAACCGGTGGCCATTGCATTCCGGTTGATCCCTATTACCTTTCGTGGAAAGCACGGGAGTACGACTTTTACACCAAGTTCGTGGAACTGGCCGCTGAAGTGAACCAGAGCATGCCTTACCATGTTGTGGACCTCGTCATCGCCGGGCTCAGCCGGCACAACCGGGTCCTGCACGGCGCCAAGATACTGATCCTCGGCGTGGCGTTCAAGAAGGATGTAGATGATGCCCGCAACTCGCCCGCGGAGCGGATCGTCGAGCTGCTGCTGGAACGCCAGGCTTCAGTGCAGTACAACGATCCCTATGTCCAACACTTCCGCGTGGGGCACAGCGTTTTCCACAGAGAAGAGACTACCCTGGCGTCGCGGCCGCTTGACGAGAACCTGCTGCGTGAGACCGACTGCGTGGTGATCGTGGCCGCGCACAGCTCCTATGACATGGGGTGGGTCGCAACCCACAGTCGTCTCATCATTGATACCGTCAACGCCACCCACGGGTTAGCCGGACCACATGCCGACATCGTCAGGCTCGGAGCGCCGTGGAAGTTGGCCGGCGCGGACGAAGTCTGCCCTTCGCCATCGTCGGACTCCTGATCCGTGCCGGCGCTTGAGGAAGACATGCAATCACAGAAGGCCAAAAGCAATCCCATACCGGGAGAATCGGTGGCCTCCAAGCGGCTACGTGTGGCGGCGCTGCTGATGGCTCTAACAATTACGGTCCTGATCGTGATCTTCCGCGATAGAGCCGCGCAATTCGCCTCCTACGGCTATCTGGGTCTCTTTATCGTCAGCATCGTGGGCAATGCCACTGTCCTGTTGCCGGTTCCCAGCTTGGTCAGCACGGTCATTATCGGTGGAGTGCTTAATCCCTGGTGGGTCGGCATCGTATCCGGCGCCGGCATGGCCATCGGCGAAATCAGTGGCTACTTGGCAGGATATGGCGGTACGGCTATCATTCAGACGGAGAACCGTGCTCTGTTTCAACGCCTTGAGCGCTGGATGGAGACCCGCGGGTTTCTGACCCTGTTTATACTTGCGGCGCTTCCAAATCCGTTGTTCGACATGGCAGGCGTCGCTGCCGGCATGACACGCTTTCCGTTCTGGCAATTCTTGCTGGCGTCGTTCCTGGGCAAATCCCTTAAGGGATTGCTTTTTGCGTTTGTCGGCGCAGGGGCCTTGCCGTGGTTGGCCAGGTGGGTTCAATGACTCTAGTTTCACCAGCCAATGAGGCTTGATCGGCCTGAAAGGGGGATGAATGAAGGTTGACTACCGGAGGACTTTACTGCTCGGCTTTGGCTTTTTTGGCATTAGTCTGATCTGGTCGGTCTACAACTCATATGTGCCCATCTTCCTGCGTTCCTACCAATTGCCTCTTTGGCTCGTTGGATTGATCATGACCTTTGACAATATCGCCGGTGTGACCATCCAGCCCTATGTTGGCTTCCTCAGCGACCGCACGCAGACGCGCTTCGGACGGCGCATGCCCTTCTTGATGATCGGTGCGCCTATTGCCGCGGTGTTCTTTGCGTTAATTCCCATCGTGCATGCCAGTATGCGCGCCTTTGCCCTACTCATGGGCGTGATTATCATCATGAACTTTGCCATGGCCATTTTCCGCACTCCGACTGTGGCTCTGATGCCAGACATCACGCCATCACCGTTGCGCAGCAAGGCCAACGGCATCATCAATTTGATGGGCGGTCTGGGCACAACAATGGCATTTCTGGGCGGAGCTCTGTTGTATCGCATGAACACTAGCTTGCCGTTCCTCGTAGCCTCGGTGTTCATGCTGATTGCCACAGCCATTGTCGTGGCAGTCATCCGCGAGCCAAGGGCTGTGGTCGGGGGATCGGCTTCAGGACCAGGGGTACTGGCCACCGTGCGGGAGATCGTAGCTAGCCAAGAGAAAAGCGCTTTGTTCATCCTGCTGGCGATCTTTGCCTGGTTTGTAGGATTCAACGCCCTCGAGACTTTCTGGACCACCTACGGCAAGGAATATCTAGGCATTGCAGAGAGTTCAGCCGCAGCGATGTTGACCTATGTCTCGGCCGCCTTCCTGGTATTCTCTCTGCCAGCGGGCTTTATTGCCACTCGGTTTGGACGACGACGGACCATCCAAGCGGGCCTGCTCCTCCTGGGCGCGTTCATCCTGGGGGGCTACTTTACCACCAACATGCTCTACTTGATGCTGATGCTTGTCGTGGCGGGAATCGCCTGGGCTCTGATCAACATCAATTCATTCCCGATGGTCTCGGACATCGCTCCACCCGATCGAATAGGCTCATACACCGGTCTCTACTATTTCTCATCGATGCTGGCAGCAATCACCGCGCCACCACTGGTCGGCGGTCTCATGGATTTCTTTGGCCACCGGACCATGTTCCTCTTCTCCACGCTGTTCATTGCACTCGCCATCGTATGCATGTCTCAGGTTCGACGTGGCGAAGCGCACTGATCGCGTCAGGGCACGGCACCGGAAATCCACATTGTGCTGCCCCCCCGATGAGATGACGCCTGTCGTGACCGAGGGGTCTCTCAGAACTGTCGCTCTGCAGGCGGGCCATGAGGAGGGTTCATGAGTAGAGGATTTCTAGGCACTCGGGCGGGTTTGCCCGCCGACATCAATCTGGTGGTCCAAGTCGCCATGTTGGTTGTCCTCATTTACGCTGTCATCCAGGCGAAAAGAGGCAAAGCCAGTCACTGCCAGATCATGCCCGTGCTCGTGATCATCAACGCTGCGCTGATCATTGCCGTCATGAATCCGGCCTTCTTTCGTGCCTTGCCAGCGGCCGTCCAGAACCCTACACGCCCTCGGCCCTCGGTGATGTGGCCTCATGCGCTGCTAGGGGGCATCGCCCAGTTGCTGGGCGTCTACATTTCTATTGCATCGCAGAACCTAGAGTTCAGAGAAGCACATCTTCCCACCCTCAAGCGGCTGATGCGCATCACCGCCGTGCTGTGGTCAGCGGCCCTGATAAACGGCATCCTCCTGTACTTTGTCTGGTACATGTAGCTTCCTGGCGGACGGCACAAGCCCCTTATCCGCCTCGTCTTACGAACGAGGCGGATTGCCCCCTTTGCCACGAGGATAGCCTGATCAGATGGGTCACGCCCTTTGACTTGGGCTTGGACGCCAGCTATACTCCTTCCAAGAGTTGCCCAAGCCCGCACTGACGTGCCAAGCCGCAGGTGCTCTTGGATGTCTTGGACGATGGAGAGCGGATATGGATCGCTGGCAAGCGGCGTGGGAAACTCGCATGAGTGGCTATGCGCCGCAGATTGGGTTCGTGCGCCCCAACCGGACTTTGCCCATCAGCCTGACAGGAACAACCTGTGCCTTGGATTGCGCTCATTGTGGCGGTCATTACCTGTCAGGCATGGTTTCCATCGCCTGCGCCGATGCGACGAACGCTACTAGCTGCCTGATTTCTGGGGGCTGCGACGCACGGGGGGCGGTGCCTGTGACCTCCCGCCTGCAGGAGGTATCACTGCTTCGTCCGGGCAGGTTGCTGAACTGGCATGTGGGAATGGTCAATGTTGAGGACATGGACCGCATTGCCCCTCTCGTGGACGTGATTTCTTTTGACATCGTGGGGGATGATAGCACCATCCGCGAGGTCTATGGGCTGGACCATCGCGCCGAAGACTACTTTCGTACCTATGAGCTCTTGCGCCAGCGCTTTGTTGTGGTGCCGCACTTGACCCTTGGTCTGCGCGCCGGCCGGTTCAGCGGGGAGTATCAGGCGCTGGAAGCCTTCCATACCGCGCCTCCAGAGGCCCTTGTCATCCTGGTCCTCGTTCCCACAGTCGGCACGCGCTTTGCCGAATGCCGCGCACCCGACACCGAACAAGTAGCAAGTTTCCTGCTAGCAGCTCGCCTCAAGCTACCGAAGACGCTCATCTACCTGGGCTGTATGAGGCCAGGAGGTCGGTACAGGCAAGAACTCGACCCACTAGCCGTGCGTGCAGGCGTGAACAAGATCGTTAATCCGGCACCATCAGCAGTACAGCTTGCGCCCGATCTGGGGCTGGAAATCAGGTGGGAGCACGAATGCTGCGTGTTTCAACGCTAGAGACTGATCCGTCCGCCATCGGCGTATCGTCGGGTACCGCCGGCGTGCTTGGGTTGCGTCCTTTACACCAGGAGCACCCACCGACCACCGCTTACCTCATGATTGGCGAGCGCTGCCGGTCCAACTGCTCGTTCTGCGCTCAGGCGTCAGGCAGCACGGCGGGTTCGCGGTTCCTCTCCCGCATCACCTGGCCCCTGTACCCAAGTCCTGACGTCCTCTCAGCCGTGGCGGAGGCATTCCGTCATCAGAAGATCGGTCGATGCTGTTTCCAAGTCACGTCCTCCCCCGGATATCAGAGGCGCACCCTTGCCGCGGTCCGCACGCTCGCCGGCCTGTCTGCAGTGCCCATTTGTGTTTCCACGTCGGCGCCTCATGCCGCGGCGGTACGAGCCCTTTTGGAGGCGGGAGCTGAACGTGTCACCGTGGCGCTCGATGCCGCAAGCGAACGGACCTACCGAGCCACCAAGACCGGAGCGTGGGGGACAAAACTGAGATTACTGCAACAATGCGCGACCACATTCCCCGGACGAATCGGCACTCACCTCATCGTGGGATTGGGCGAGTCCGAACGGGACATGGTCACTACCTTACAGCTCATGGTCGATTGGGGTATCACTGTCGGCCTTTTCTGCTTTACTCCGGTAGCTGGAACGGCGATGGCCCACCGATCACCGCCATCCCTGTCGTCCTACCGACGCATTCAGGCGGCCTTCCACTTGATTACCTCGCGATTCTGCCGCATGGACAACCTGGGCTTTTCGCCAGACGGACGGATCGTGGAGTGGGGACTGGACCTGGGTGCGCTCCGGGCAAGGCTCTCGGATGGTGTGGCCTTTCGCACTGCTGGCTGCCCAGGGTGCAACCGCCCGTACTACAATGAACGGCCGGGGGGAACGATGTATAATTACCCCAGGGCGCTCACGAATGAAGAGACCAATGATGCAATTGACATGGTGTTGATGGTACCCAACAAACGTCCCAGCGCTTCTCTGACTTGTACGACTATAGTTTGTTCACCATAAAGGAGGATTCAATGGTTACCTATGCCACGGACCGCCGCTATCTGCCTTCCCACGAGTGGGCAATGCTCGATGGTGATGAGGTCGTCATCGGCATCAGCGATTACGCGCAGCACGAGTTGAGCGACGTCGTTTACGTCGAGTTGCCCGAGGTCGGCGACAGCCTCTCCAAGAACGACAGCTTTGGAACCGTCGAGTCGGTCAAGGCTGCTTCCGACGTCTACATGCCCGTCAGCGGAGAGATCCTCGCGGCCAACGAGGAACTCATGGATAGCCCACAACTGGTCAACGAGGACGCTTTCGGGCGGGGCTGGATGATTCGTGTTCGCATGGCTGACCCCGCCGAGTACGACTCCCTGTTGGATGCCGCTGCCTATGAGGAACACTGCCAGGAAGAGGCAAAGGGAGCGCACTAGATGGGCTACATCCCAAATACGGACGCTGATAAGGCTGCCATGCTGCGGGCTATCGGAGCAAGCAGCCTGGACGACCTGTTCAAGGACATCCCAGCTAACCTACGATATCCACGGCTCGCTCTGGCCAGTCCACTGTCGGAGATGGAGGTCCTGCGCGAGCTGCAGGAAATGAGCGAGTGCAACGCTGACGTGCAGCACGCTCCCTGCTTCCTGGGCGCTGGCGCTTACCAGCACTTTGTGCCAAGTGTCGTGGATCATGTGCTGCAACGCTCCGAGTTCTACACAGCGTACACGCCTTACCAACCTGAGATCAGCCAGGGTACTTTGCAGGCGATCTTTGAGTATCAGTCCATGATCTGTGCCCTCACAGGCCTGGATGCAGCCAATGCCTCGCACTATGATGGTGGGACTGCCGTCGCTGAAGCCGCGATCACCGCAGTGAGCGCGGGACGCGGCAAACGCCGCAAGATCGTCATCTCTCCCACCGTCCATCCTGAGTACCGGGCGGTGGTGCGTACCTACACACAGGGTATGGGCCTTCAAGTTGTCGGCGACACCTATCCCACCAAGGATGCCCTGTCTTTGACGCATTGGATTGACGGCGACACGGCAGCCGTCATCGTACAAAACCCTGATTTCCTCGGCGAGCTACACCAACCCGAGGAGCTCCAGTCCCTTGCCGATGCCACTCATGCCGCTGGTGCGCTCCTCGTGGTAAGCGTGGATCCGATCTCACTAGGCCTTTTTGTGCCACCGGCTGCTTATGGCGCTGACATCGCCTGCGGAGAGGGACAGGCTCTGGGTGGGGGGCTGAACTTTGGCGGGCCCTACCTCGGATTCTTCTCGTGCAGAAAGGAACTGGTACACAGAATCGCCGGCCGCATCGTAGGGGAAACGGTAGACAAGAACGGGCAGAGGGGCTATGTGCTCACCTTGTCGGCGCGGGAACAGCACATCCGCCGCGAGAAGGCAACATCCAATATCTGCTCTAACCAGGCCCTGATGGCGCTTGCCGCAGCAGTCTACTTGAGTGCCGTGGGCAAGTCGGGGCTCCGCCACATTGCCGAGCTCTGCTACCACAAAGCGCACTATGCGGCTAGCCAGTTGAGCTCACTGCCAGGCTATAAGGTGGTTACACCAGGTCGCTTCTTCAAGGAGTTTGCCCTGCTATGCCCTCGGCCGGTCGATGAAATCAACGCATACCTGCTCAATGAGTGGGGCATCCTCGGGGGCTATGACCTGAGCGCTGATTACCCGGAGATGGCCAACACCATGTTGGTCTGCGTGACCGAGGTCAATCCCAAAGCGGATATCGATATGTTGGTCGAGGCCCTGGACACCATGAAGGAGGCGGCATGAACGAGCCACTCATCTACGAGATCAGCTCCCCGGGCCGCAGCGGCGTCAGCCTGCCCCAGTGTGATGTGCCTGCATCCTCGCTGCCAGAATCCTACCTCCGCCAAGAGCTTCTCCTGCCAGAGGTCAGCGAAGTTGACCTGGTCCGCCACTATGTGCGCCTATCGCAACTCAACCATGCCGTTGACAAAGGATTTTACCCCCTGGGCTCATGCACCATGAAATATAACCCCAAGGTCAACGAGGATGCCGCCCGGCTGGGAGGTTTTGTTCATACCCATCCGTACGAGCCAGAGATAGCCGTACAGGGCAATCTGCTCCTAATGCTCGAACTGCAGGAGATGCTGAAGGAGATCACCGGCTTTGATGCAGCCTCGCTGCAGCCCGCAGCGGGAGCACACGGCGAACTGGCTGGCGTCCTCATGATCCGCGCCTATCATCAAGCGAGAGGAGACCAGAAGCGTACCCGTATGCTGATCCCAGACTCTGCCCATGGCACCAATCCAGCCTCGACGTCCATGGCCGGGTATGATACCATCAAGATCAGTTCGGACGAGCGGGGCAACGTGAATATGGATGAGCTGCGCTCGCGCTGCGATGACACCGTCGCAGGCCTCATGCTCACCAATCCGAATACGCTCGGTCTCTTTGAAGAGCATGTGGGCGAGATTGCCAAGATGATCCATGATTGTGGCGGACTGGTATACGGCGATGGAGCAAACCTCAATGCCATCATGGGCATCGTGAAGCCAGCCCAACTTGGGATTGACGTGATGCACCTCAACCTGCACAAGACGTTCTCCACGCCCCATGGCGGTGGTGGCCCAGGGGCCGGGCCGGTCGTGTGCAATGAAACATTGGCTCCATTCCTGCCCGGGCCCATTGTCGTGGAAATGAGCCCTCACGAACACCAGCCAGATGAAGAGTGTACGGAGGATTGCCAGACGGAGATCGTTTGTCGGTTGGCTATGCCTGAATCTTCTATTGGCCGCCTAAAGACCTTTTACGGCAACTTTGGCGTGCTGGTGCGAGCATACACTTACATACGGATGCTGGGGGCCGAGGGACTGCGTCAAGTCAGTGAGAGCGCGGTTCTAAACGCCAATTACCTGATGAGCAAACTCAAAGGCACCTATCCTTTGGCCTACGACCGGGTCTGTAAGCACGAATTTGTGCTGTCCGGCCCCTTGCCAGGAACCACCAATGTACACACGCTGGACATTGCCAAACGATTGATGGACTTTGGATTCCACCCACCGACGATCTACTTCCCGCTGATCGTGCCTGAAGCCATCATGATCGAACCCACTGAGACGGAAAGTAAGGAAACCCTCGATGCCTTCGCCCAAGCGATGATTCAGATCGCTGAGGAGGCCCGTGAGAATCCTGACATTGTGCGTAACGCGCCGCACGTCACTCCCATAGCTCGTCTGGACGAGGTCCAGGCTGCGCGGCAACCTGTTCTGCATTGTCTGCGGGGATAAGAACACACAAGGGCGGCCCAATGGGCCGCCCTTNNCTTCTCCAGCGGGTCGGGCATCCGTTTCATCACCACTGCCCACACAGGCAAGGCCACTTTATCGCCACCGGACAGCTCTCTCATAAGCCTTGCTGGGCTTTCCTCCCCATGTCCAAGGGGAAAGATGCCGATTTCGGTGCCAACCTCATTGTAGCGCCTTTCGACGTACGCCATGCCAATCTGATTACCGCCGACGAGGGTGCAGCTGGTTACCCGGCCGATGTACTGGCCCCGACGATTGACCACCGGGTCTCCTGAGCGCAACGCGCGCACACCCTTCTCGGCCACACGAAAACGAATGACCTCCATCTTGCGTTTTGAATCCGTTTCCACGGCCGCCTGGCGGCCGACAAAGAACGGCTTGTGGAACTTGACATAGGGAGCAAAACCCGCCCCGGCGGGACCAATACCATAGTCGCCGGCCAGCTCGTGGCCATGGAGCGGCAGGCCTGCTTCGATACGCGTCGAGTCCCGTGCAGCAAGGCCGCATGGCTTGAGGCCCATCGGCGCACCCTTGGCCAAAAGCAGATTCCACAGTTCTACGGCACGATCAGGATGCACCAACAACTCGTAGCCCCACTCTTCGCCGGTGTATCCCGTGCGCAGGATGATCAGGTCAATGCCTGACAGGGTGAGTTGGTCGTGGTCGGTGCGCCGCATGGCCGCCAGTCGTCGCCGGGTTGCCGGATCATCGCTCAAGCTCTGCAGGATAGCAAGGGATTGGGGACCTTGCAGAGCCAGATCCGCCCGCTGATCTCTGCCAGAGGATGGGTCTTTGAGGTTGCGAATGGTTACCGTCCCTTCAATCTCCACCCCAGGATTGTCGCGATCCAGGACCACGCGCCGCGAGTTCACCGCTTGGAGCCAGGCCAGGTCCTTGTCCGCATTCGCTGCGTTAACAACCAGCAGATACTGGTCCCACGCACGCCGGTACATGATAAAGTCGTCGATGACGTGGCCATCAGGGTCCAGCAAGTAGGTATATGCCGACTGTCCCGGATCGATCCAACGGGCATAGTTGCTAGCCACGACGTCGAGGAAACTCGCCGCATGCTCTCCTGACACCTCCAGCACTCCCATGTGGGCTACGTCGAACAAGCCGGCGGCGGTCCGCACTGCCTTGTGTTCTTCACTCACGCTGGTATACCAGACAGGCATCTCCCAACCCGCAAAGGGAACCATCTTGCCATTCAGCTTGCGATGCTCCTCGAACAGAGGCGTCCGAAGGTCAGTCCCATTGGCTGGCGGACTCCATGTGAATTCCTCTGCCGTGGCTTCAGGAAGGAACTGCTTCAGGGCTGCCTGCCCCACAAAGTAGGGTTTCTTCAAGTCAAACCAGAGTGCTTGTGCGCCCTGGTACAGCTCCGAAGCAATCGGTCTCTCAACAGCATAGTTGGGAAGGCCCGCCCGCTCACGCAAAGAGAATTGCAGATCGGTCCCGCGGGGGACCCCACCGGCCTCCATGAGCACCGACCACAGATGCTCTGCTTCATCGGGAGACACGAGCAGTTCCACCCGGATGTCGCCTACCCCATACCCCAGCCTCACCACGTGAAGGGCGATGTCTTGCACCGAGCCGAGGACCAAGGCTCCTTCTGGCAGGCTTACACCGATAAGCCTTTCCACCAGGGCGGGCCCGTCAGGTCCAGCAACGGCCAAGGACACCAAACGATGAGCGATCTCAGCCATGTCATTTGCGCCCAGGTCCTCCACGACGGCGGGCCCTTCCACCTTGCGGAAGATGTCCTCGTCATCAAAGAGGACGTAGCCGTCTGCGAGGCCGCGCAGCCAGGACTTGACCTGGATCGCATTGGCAGCGTTGACTACCAGAAGGTATACATCACGCCCGTAGGCGTCGGGTGTCTGCCGCGCTACCATCACATCATCCAACAGCTTTCCCTGCCGATCCAGCATCAGGGTACGCAATGCCTGGTTGTGACCGAGGGCGGCAACGTTGCTGGTGCATACCTGCTGCAAGAAGGGTTTGGCTCGCCATCCGCTGACCCGCAGCACGGATTGGTCACTGGTGTCCAGAAGAAGCGCCGAGCTCTGCGTCGCCACACGGGGGTCTAGCGCCGGCAGGCCCAATGGCTTTGTGGCCACCGGTACCTCGGGCACAATGGAATAATGGGGGTATCCCAGCCCCTGAGCCTTCTTTTCGGCCAGCGTTCTGGCTGCCAAGACATCCGCTGCGCGCCGCGCACCCTCCAGGATAGACAGGTCGATTTTTCCCCTGGGCAACTCGCCGGTTAGCCCGGTGTACTTGAACGGCTGGATGTTCGTAACCACTTGGGCGATGATGGCAGCAAGCTCATCGAGCTCCACAGGGCCCATGCCTCGTTGCGTAACCCAGGGCGTGCCCATGCGGATGCCGCTCCCAAGAGCAGTGATGTCATCTCCCGGAATGGTGTTCTTGTTGACCACAATCCCACACAGGTCCAGGATCCGCGCGGCCATCTCACCTCGCAAGGGAAACCCAGTCTTGCTCTTGATAGCTCGCAGGTCCACCAGCAGCAGGTGGGTATCGGTGCCCCCGTGGGCAAGCTTGAGCCCGTACTTGGTTAGCGATTCCCCAAACGACCGGGCGTTGGCAACGATGGCATGCTGCATGCTTCGGAAAGGCTCGCTTTGTGCCACCTTGAAAGCTACTGCCATGGCCGCGAACTTGTTTACGTGGGGTCCGCCTTGTTGCCCAGGGAACACCGCAGCATCGATGAGTTTAGCCTTGTCATCATCGGTGGTCATGATCACCGCTCCCCGCGGTCCGCAAATGGTCTTGTGGGTAGTGAAGGTGATCACGTCGGCCCAACCGACAGGTGTAGGATAGGCACCGCACGTGGCCATCCCTGCCGTGTGGGAAATATCAGCCAAGAGAAGGGCACCGACCTCGTCCGCAATCTTCCGAAACTCGCTCCAGTCTGGAGCCCAGGGATAGGACGTGTAGCCCGCAACGATGACCTTGGGGCGGTGCTCTTGGGCCGCTACGCGGATAGCCTCATAATCCAAGCGCCCTGTGACCCGATCCACGTTGTAGGAAACCACTCCATAGAGTCGCCCAGACAGGTTGAACTCACTGCCATGGGTGAGGTGCCCGCCTTGATAAAGGTTCATGCCCATGAGAGTATCGCCGGGCTTGAGAAAAGTCTGGTAAACCGCCAGATTGGCCGCTGCACCGGACAGGGCTTGTACGTTGACGTGGATGCGCTCGGCTGGGACTTGGGCCGTGGCAAAGCACTGAGCCGCGCGACGCTGGGCCAGGCATTCCACGACATCGGCATA
>DDYO01000316.1 GCA_002348045.1 Anaerolineales bacterium UBA2232 | reverse complement strand
ATGAGGTCAACATCGCCCCGGTCCTGGCGACAATCGGTGACAAGTCCATAGAGTGGGGCAATCTGCTATCGTTCACAATCTCGGGCTCTGACATCGACGTCCCCGCCAACACCCTGTCCTACAGCATCACAGCGGGTGACCTGGCTGGCATGAGCCTCAATCAGAGCACGGGAGTCTTCACCTGGACGCCAACCTCCGCCCAGATAGGGACACATTCGGTGACTCTAACGGTGACGGATGATGGGACAGAGGCTCTCTCCGGCTCAGAAACCATAACCATCGAGGTCGAGAAGCGCTCAACAGCGCTGGTATATCAGGGAGACCTCAAGGAGCAGTATTCGGACGTGGCCTCGCTGAGCGCCAAGTTGACCGACGCCAAGAGTGGCGCGGCGCTCGACGGCAAGCCGATCGTCTTCACGATCTTCGGCGATGCTCTTAACCCAGCCAACACTGGTACTTCGGGAGTCGCCAATGCCTCGTGTAAGGTGACATATCCTGCTGGGACGTCATATGAAGTCGTGTCGGACTTCGCCGGCGACGATCTGTACGAGGCCAGTGGCGACACAGACGGCTTTGAGGTCTTGCATGAAAACGCCACGTGTAATCTAGAAAGCGAAGTCGCCTATAAGACCGAACCAGGCGCGGATTACACCGAAACGCTTATCCTGATGGTGCGGATCAAGGAAACCTACACATCGTCCACCGNNACCGGCGAGCCCAAGGGCGAGCCCAATGCCGAGCCGGGCGACATCAGTCTGGCCCAAGTGTCTGGCAGCTGCACGCTCGAACCAGTCCTTGGTGGCCCGATAACTGGCACGGCATCGATTAGCGAAGCGTCTGGAACGGGGTATTCGGGCTACGCAATGGTCACCTGCACGTTTGATGGTCCGATCCCCGTCAATACCTACTCGTTGGTGCTGAACATCACCGGCGACTACTACGCCGGAGAGTACGAGACGGTTATCGTAATCTATGACCCCAGCTTGGGCTTCACCACTGGTGGCGGCTGGTTCACCTGGCCCACCAGCACAAAGAATCCCGAGCTGGCAGGCGCCAAGACCAACTTCGGCTACACCATGAAGTACAACAAGAAATCCACCAGCGTTCAGGGCAGCTTGATTCTCATCGCGCACCTGCCCGATGGTGGCATCATCCGGATGAAGAGCAACGCCATGTACGGGCTAGCCATAATCAACAGCCTCTACCCTGGCGAAGCCTCATTCAGTGGCAAATGCGTCTACACGCGATTGGACGCCGACGGCTCCGTGCTTGCGGAAGCTGGCAACCAGGAGTTCACGGTGTACGTCAAGGACGGGAATGAGCCCGGCACTGGCACCGACACGTTCTGGTTCACCACCAAACTCACTATCGCTGGCCAGGCGCCGTTCTCACTGGACAGCGACGGCGACGGCAAGGCGGATGTGGGTGAGTGTGCTTCTCTCGGCGGCGGCAACATCGTCGTGCCGCACACCCAGAGCAGCAGCGATTCTGGTGACACTGGCGAGACTACGCCAACCAAGCCGCCCAAGAAGCGGTAGAGTCACCTAGCAGCTTCAAGCCATTAGGCGGCAAGTGGGGCGGGGACTACGGTCCCTGCCCCACTTGTACCTCGCCTGACCACGTCCTGACGGCCCGCATCAAATCCCTTTCGCCGGGGCCAGGGATCTTTTGGCGTCTGCCCGCCATGGCTCTGCCGGCAACTCGCGAGCAGCGTCTGATCACTGGCGCCGGAGCGTCATGGCGGCGGGAGTAGATGGCACGCTGACCCGTAAGGAGCCCACCGCTTGGCGCAGGAAGTCTTAAACCAGCGGCTAAGTGTGTGTTGGCTGACGGCGTGCAGCCAGTCTGGCCAACCCTCTGACTCGCACGCGCCACCCTGGATCGTTGCTTGGTCGCCCTGCGCCGGAGCGGCCCGGGAACGGGACTCTCTGGCGCAGGACGAGCTGTCCTAGCCAAAACCGGCAGCCGGCAGCCAGCGCCCGCCCGGAGGTGGTGCGCCAGCGCCACTTCCAAACCACAATGCCGTAGCCCCTCAACACTGCCGACATGCACCGAAAACGACAGCCGCGCGGTTTGGCCGCATGGCACAAACGCCGCTACTCATCGTGCCCCGGACCCGAGGACTTGCCGTTCCTACCCGATCAAGCACGCTCCGAGACAGCTATGGAGCGGTCGGGACGGTGTCACAGACCATCCCGACCGCTCCATTCACCGCTGCCAAGCACAGATCACTACTTGGGCAGGATTGGCAACCAGGTACCAAACAGGAATTGCAGGCGTCCAATGACCAGTGACATGCGGGCCATCACGGTGTTGCCATAGGCGGCCCCAAACGCCGCCATCATGGTCCAGATCCCGATTGTGCTTACATACCTAACTACCAGGGTGCGACTCCAGGGCCCGAACAGGAAATACGCGAGGCTGCCGAGCACCCCGATGAAGATGATGAACTGGTTGACCGTGGTGATCGGTGCCATGGTCGCCCGGATCTGGGCGACAAATTGCCCATCGAGCGCGCCGCGGAAGGCAACTCCCCCACCAACCCCCATCAGAAAGGCTAGCGGATACCTGCTGATCCAGCCGTACCCTTTGAAGAAGCGGGTGTACAACAGCGCACCAAGGACAATGGGAATCCACCAGACATACTTGCCCGACGTTGCGGGCGTCCAGGCAGTATCTCTAATACTCTGGACACCCATCACAACGGCATGGGCAGCTGCGATGCCAATGAAGATGTGCTCCATCACCTGATAGAATATGTTGTCCTTGTAGAGATAGCTGTAGCAGGCCAGCGTGCCAATTGCAGCTATCCAGACTCCTAGGGCCTCACGGCTCATGTTAGTTGGCCCCCTTTCCGGAGCGGCGGCGAGTGAAGTACGCGGCGTTGCCCATCAGAACAAAGAACACGATCAGCAAGTGCGACAGCGATTGAGCGTCCATGCCAGACGCTGCGGTGCCAGGCAATTTGGCCAGCAACTCGTACTCTGCGGCACCCTTAAGCCCTGACAGGACTCCAGAGAGCTGCCCGGATTGATAGTAGGGAATCAGACCGGGCGCGCCTACGGCCGTGGTGCCTCCGGTGACCACCGTGCCAAAGGAAGCATTGAGTTGGCGAATGAACCATATTAGGGAGTCGCCGGTTAGCATGTCAACCACGCAATCGATATCCTCCACTGTCTGTATCTCGTCGATCAATGTCCCGGCCGTGCTGTTACCATAGAAGTCCACGGGATATAGCTCGCTGAATGGCATCCGCCCCATGGCGATCACCAGAGCCTCGTCGCCGGCGACGTAAGGCATCACGACGTAGTCTTTACCGTAAACATAGCCGTACTCCGGTGCCCAGCGTTGCAGCACTTGGTCATTGAACAGCGCGGAGTCGGCGCGTGTTGCCACGCCGACAATCCGCACACCGCGTTGCATCAAATGGCGGGCAAACACTACTGTCTGGGGCAAGTTTTCGGCGATCGTGCCGGGCGTGAAGGAAGGCGACAGCAGTGCAATATCACCAGGCTTCAGACTCTCGATGGTTTCGTACGCTTTGCTCGTTGTCTCGCTGAGGCCGACAGGCAGCCCAATCGGTTTCATCAAGGGGTAGAAGAGAGTCGCAACGACCAGAAGATAGATGATCCTTCGGTCAAGGTTCTCAAACCAGGCAAAAAACTTCACCATGTCACACCTCCTCGCCTATTCGACGCCTGATAGATGCCCACGTTCAAGGCCAAGGATGACCCTGAGGCTAATACCCATCGCTCCCAGCGCTGCACCGATGATGATGCCACGCATTCCTGCGGTATTCACAACGTTCATCACCCACTGGCCCATCCTTGGGAATCCATCCCAGAGCCCAACCCCGACGCCAGTGTTGCCGATCATGACCGCAAACGCTGCCAACATTAAGATCGCCGACTGGATGGTCTTGATGCGAAAGGCTCTGACCGCCGCCGACGCAATGAAGAAAGCGTTAAGCGAGAACATGGTGGCGCTCAGCGGAGTGAGGAGGTTCTGCCAAAGGAAGTTGAAATCTGCCCCTCGCGGGCCCTGAGAGAGTCCGACCGCGCCATAGACCGCCATGGAGATCATCAAGACTATGCTCAACGCCCAACGATTGGTCCGCCGCACAATGCGCCGCGAGTGAATACGCAACAGGTTGGCCGCACCAAGGGCTGTCGCAAAAGCGGCGATTACTATCTGCCACTTGAGTGCGTCATTTGCGGCTGCCTCGATCGAAATGTGTTTCCAGAAAAAGTCCAAGATCATCAGACCGCCAGCCAGAAAAGTGAGCACGATTGGGCCCTGATCTTTGTGTGCCATCCAAATCCACCTCCGCTCCGCCGTCTACTTGCCGATCAGGTCGCGCAACCAAGTCTGTCCGAAAGTGGACAGGAGGGTGCCGACCGTGATCAGGAATAGCGCCACCAACTTGCCGATGTCTTGAGCCATCAGACTGCCGACTTGGACCGGGTTACGCGACAGGTAGGCACCGGCCGCATACAACTCCTCGCCAATCAGGTTGTAGTCACAGACGGCCGTAAAGAACGGCAATTGGTGTGTATTTGCCGTACCGGAGACCTGGATGCAGCCTAGTTTCTGCCCTGTTTCCGCGAAGATTAACGACTCCGCATAGAAATTGCCGAACATCAAGTTGGCCG
The DNA here is from genome assembly GCA_002348045.1 of Anaerolineales bacterium UBA2232. The sequence continues at coordinate 4,696 of DDYO01000316.1, read as the reverse complement.
CGATATTCTCGCGTTCAAGGATGCCAACGACACCGCTTGCGTAGGCTAGCTGCTGGTCGCTGAGAAAGCGTACATTGTCCGGTTGATACGCGTCTGGCTTGCCGGCCTGGATATAGGCTCCTCGGACGATCTCTTCAGTGACCGGGTGGACCTGGGGCTTGTAGTTTGAGATGATGAGCGGGACTTCCATCTTTGCCGCCAGACCCGCAGTGTAGCGGAGAATCTCAAACGCGGCAAAGGTCTGTGCCTCAAAATCCTGCAACCCCATTGTGTAGTGGATGCCCTTACCCATCTCCGTGGCACGGCCGATGGCCTCATCAAGGGCGTCGAGCCCAGCCACACGGCGAATCGGCACGTTGGCGATGTCTCTGCCACGGCGTATGTAGTACATCAAGAAGAATACGAAGATCACAAACCATACCAGGTGCGTGACTCTCCCTGCTCTAAACAATAGCGTCACCTCCGGCGAGTAGTAGGCCCCCGATGCGCACGCCTGCCTGGGCCAAGGCAGACATCAACATGCACGGTGACAACGGCATACTAGGGGGTGGCTGTCAGGCGATGATCACCTCCCGGCAGTCACGTACGCACGGCGTGGGATGAAGGCTGGACCCAACGGAATAGACGTCCCCGGCTGGGCTGATACGGAAGAAGGGAAAGAGATGGGCAGCAAACGTCGTCTCCGCCCGGGTGTGGTGAGCGTAGTTCTGCGTGATCCTCGCCATTCCTGCACTGCAGGGCGACTGGAAAAGGATGTTTCTGTACACGAAAAGCGCGGTAACAGGACAAACAATGCCCTGGTTAGATGTTTCCTGTTGGTCCCAGGCACGCTGCCTCGGATCACTCTGAGCGTTTGTGCCCTATTGCTCTAGACGCGACCCTGTTGCCTCTTCCCCGGCTGGAGTGAACCCTTTCGCCTGCCAATCATCAGCCATCGCGAGGCCGGTGATCCGGCGGGGTCCACTCAGCACAGCAGCTCACTCCCCCGGTTTCCGCACTTCAACTCCAGCGAGGGTTTCGTAAAACTGGATTACTCCACCGTGGTCGTCTCTGGCTTTGCCCTGGACCTTGAGGGCCTGCATGATCTCCATGACCTGGCTGGTCAGCAGTAACGGGACGCCCACATCGTGTGCGGCGGCGAGCGCGTTGGCCAGGTCTTTGATGTGCAATTCGATCCGGAAACCAGGCTTGAAGTTGCCCTGCAGCACCAGCGGCACCTTGGCGTCGAGCACGTTGCTGCCGGCCAGGCCGCCCCTGATCGCGCGATAGACCTTCTCCGGGTCGACGCCGGACTTGTGGGCCAAGACCATTGCTTCGGACATGGCGGCGATGTTGAGGCCGACGATGATCTGGTTGGCCAGTTTGGTGACGTTGCCGCTGCCGATCTCCCCAACGAGGACGACCGAGCTGCCCATCGCCGCGAGGATCTCCTTGACCCGGTCGAACGCTTCCTGCGGCCCGCCGACCATGATCGATAGTGTGCCTTCGATCGCCTTGGGCTCCCCACCGCTGACCGGCGCGTCGAGCATGATAATGCCCTTTTGCGCCAGCCGCTCGGAAACCGCCCTGCTAACGGTCGGATCGATCGAACTCATGTCAACGACGATGGTCCCAGGCCTCGCACCGTCAATGACACCGTCCGGACCGAGGATCACCTGCTCCACGTCCGGTGAGTTAGGTAGCATAGTGATCACGACATCGCTCTCCCTGGCCACATCCGCCGGCGAACGTCCCTCGCGCGCGCCGAGGTCGACCAACTCCACGACTGCCTCGCGGCTCCGGTTGTGGCAGATGACCGGATAACCCGCTCGCAGCAATCGCTTGGCCATGGGCTTGCCCATGATGCCAAGGCCGATGAAACCGATGCTATTCAAGGCGATCTCCTCCCATCCGTCGTCCATCTGCGGGCAGGGTTTCGTGCGACGATGAATGGTCCCCTGTTGGCGACGGAGCGATCGCGGGCGACGGCGCCGCATGGGTAGCCAGCGGTGTGTTTCGGCAGTGAAGATGCCGGGAGGGGAATCACTTGGGCATCTTGGCAAAGAGCACGTACGTGAACGGATCCTGCCGCACTCCGCCCTCATACAACTCGAAATGGAGGTGGGCGCCACCACTTGGCAAGCAATTGCCGGACTGGCCCGATTTGCCGACCGATGCGTTCTGGCTGACGTTCAGAGAACCAACTGGGACCTCTGTGTAGGGACTGTAGTCTAGCCGGTAGTTCGGATACTGGCAAGCCTGATAGCCTCCGGCGAACTGCGACATGTGAGCATAAAGTGCGAGTTGGTTGCCGTATTGGAGCTCGGCCATGTTTCCGTAGCTGACGGTGTATAGAACTCCCTCGAACGTATGGTACCTGTAGCTGTATTCCACCACACCGCCTTGCACTGCATAGAGCGAAGTCCCAACCGGCGCCCCAATATCAATCGCCGGATGACCAGCCGAGTAGTCCTGACTGCGGGTACCGGACCTGATCGGTCTGACCTCGCTGGTATAGCAGCCCGGGATGTGGAGGTACTGCGATTGGACATAGCCATGACACGGCCGGACTAAACTGAGCCAAATTGGCCGGTTGAAGTTGACCCACCTCCGTCGAAGCTACCTCTTGAATCTGACGGATTCGGGGGTGCTTCAGGAAGTGCTACGGAGGTGGGACATCTTGAGTTTACATGACCTACGACGAGATGGGGCGAGCATCCGCGAGATCGCGCGGCAGACAGGGTTCGCCCGCAACACCGTGCGCAAGTGGCTGGAGGTGGCGGAGTCGACGGCGCACGATCCACGGCGAGCTGTCAGGCCGTCCAAGCTGGAGCCTTACCATCAATTCATTATCACCCAGATGAGCGAGGGGATCACGAACTCCCGGCGTATCTTGCGTCAGTTGCGGCTGTGCGGTTACACGGGCGGCATCACCATCCTCAAGGACTTCATGCAACCATGGCGGCGGACCTATCCCAGCCAGGCTACGCTGCGCTTTGAGACCGCGCCGGGAGAACAGGCCCAGGTCGACTTCGGCACCTTCAGTTACCGGGACGGAGAAGTGCTCCGCCATCTCTACGCCTTCGCCATGGTCCTTAGCTACTCGCGCCTGCTGTATGTGGAGTTTGTCGAGCACCAGGACCTGCGGACTTTGGCGGCCTGCCACCGACGGGCGTTCGAGTACCTGGGCGGTGTACCGCGCAAGGTGCTCTACGACAACATGAAGGCTTGTGTCACCGGTCGGGATGCGGAGAATCGCCCGATCTGGAATCGTGCTTTCCTGGACATGGCCGACCTGTTCGGTTTTGCGCCGACGGCCTGTTGGCCGTACCGGGCCAAGACCAAAGGCAAGGTCGAAAGATCCATCAAATACCTGCGGCAGAACTTTTGGCCCGTGCGCTTTGTCGACCTGGAAGACCTCAACTGCCAGGTGCAGACCTGGCTGCAGACGGTGGCCAACGTACGGTTGCACGGCACGACCAACGAGCGCCCGGTCGATCGGGCACGTTTGGAGCAATTGGCTAGCTTACCTGAGAACGTACTGCACGGCCATTGGCTGGAAGAAGAACGTCATGTCAGTCGCGACGGTTTTGTCGCGTACCGGGGAGCGCGGTACGGCGTACCCTGGCGTTACGTCGGCCGGGTGGTCGTCCTACGCGCTAAGGAAGAGGACCTGGAGATCTGGCTAGGTGAGCGTTGCTTGGCCCGGCACAAACTGGCACAGGCGGGCGCTACTGTCACTCTGCCAGGACAATGGGCTGGCCTGCCCCAGGGGCCGGACCGGCCACAAGCTCGGCAAAGCGGCGTGCTCATCCCATCACCGGAAGTGCAGGTCCGTTCCCTGTTGGCGTATGAGGCCATCGCCGGAGGTGGTAGCGCATGATCGCCCTGGACAAAGCGCATAGTCACCTTGAGACTCTGGGACTGGTCCAGTCGGCTGCGGTGTTGGAGAACCACTTGGACTTGGCGGCCAAGAATCAGCTTCCGTATGCGGACTTCCTGGCTGACCTGTTAGATGCTGAGGTGGCTGTCCGCCGTCAGCGGTACCTGGTGACCAGAACGCGGCTGGCTCACTTCCCGGCTCAGAAGACTTTGCAGGAGTTCGACTTCAGCTTCCAGCCGTCGATCAACGAACGCCTGGTGCAGGAACTGGCCGGCCTGGCTTTCGTCCACGAGAACGTTAACCTGGTCCTGCTTGGTCCACCAGGCGTCGGCAAGACCCACCTGGCAGTGGCCCTGGGCCTTGAGGCGATCAAGCAAGGCCACGGAGTGTACTTCACCACCGCCTACTCCCTGGTAGAAGACCTGCGGCGTGCTTACGAAGAGCATCGTCTAGATAGGCGTATGCGTGTCTATCTAGCGCCTAAGGTCCTGATCATCGACGAGGTCGGCTACCTGCCACTCGACCCAGCCGGAGCGACGGCCTTCTTTCAACTCATCTCCGCCCGGTATGAACGAGGCAGCATCATCCTGACCTCCAATAAGGGCTTTGCGGAATGGGGGGATGTGTTCGGCGACCACATCATCGCTACGGCAATCCTGGACCGCCTGCTGCACCACTCACATGTGATCAACATCCGCGGGGAGAGCTATCGGCTCAAGGACAAGCGCCGGGCCGGACTCTTTCCGAGTCAGCAAGAACGCGACACGAGAGCCTAAGTGGGGTGGGTCAATCTCACCGGCCAGAATGGATCACTTTCGACCGGCCTTGACAGCC
>DDYO01000226.1:10895-36556 GCA_002348045.1 Anaerolineales bacterium UBA2232 | reverse complement strand
ACGTCTATGAAGCGCTCCAGCTCGGCGAAGGCGACGATCTCATCCATCCTCTCACGAATCTGGCGGTTGCTCAGGCCCATGATAGAGCCGTTGAGGTAGATGTTTTCCTCGCCAGTCAAATCAGGATGAAAGCCTGCGCCCAACTCGAGGAGGGCACCCACACGGCCGTTTACCTGTACCCGTCCAAAGGTAGGATCGATGATGCGCGACACGAGTTTGAGAATGGTGCTCTTGCCCGCGCCGTTCGAGCCAATGATCCCGACCGTTTCGCCAGGTTCAATCTCAAGGCTGACCTCCCTCAGTACCCAGAACTCTTCCACAGCGTCAGAACCGCTGCGCTTCAGGCCGGAGAGAAACGCCTCCTGGAAAGAACGGGGCTGATCATGTCGCAAGGTGAATTTTTTCGATACATTGTCCAGCACAATCGCGGCCATCTGGCTCCTTTGCCGCGCAGTAGACGGTGGGGTGATGCCCTGCAAGCGGTTATTATAACCCTGGATGGGCGCCTACTCCAAAGTGGGGGCGGGCAGATGAGTAGTCATTAGCGCCGGTCATCGGTTAGTGAGCCTTGTGCGACCACAGGTAAGCCTTTGGTGTATCAAGCAATCATGTGCTATACTGGCTCTTCTGTTCGATGTAGTGCCCGGCGCGAGCAGCCGGCTGGGCATAGCTCACGAGGGGTGGCATGGTTCGGCGAGCTCTTGAGCTAGTACGATTTCGAGAACTCATTTGGCATTTGGTCTTGCGGGACCTCAAGGTGCGCTACAAGAACTCTTTTCTGGGTTTTCTGTGGTCGCTTCTCAATCCATTGGCCATGATGGCCGTGTTCACGGTCGTTTTTACGCTGATGATGCCCAACAACACCATCCCCAAGTTTCCGATATTCGTACTTTGTGCGCTGCTTCCATGGAACTTTTTCCGTGAGTCGGTGATGGGATCGGTACAGAGCATCGTGGGCAATGCGAACTTGATCAAGAAGGTGTACTTCCCTCGAGAGGTCTTGCCGCTGGCGCTAACCCTGTCCAACATGGTCAACTTCGTTCTGGCGCTCATCGTGCTTTTTGCCATGTTGTTCGTCTTCCGCGTCCCGCTGACCCGCTGGGCCTTGCTTCTGCCGGTAGTGATGTTGACCCAACTCCTTTTCACCCTGGGCCTGTCTTTCATCCTATCTACGGCCAATGTCTTTTACCGCGATACAGGGATGATTATGGATGTGGTCATGCTGGCGTGGTTCTTTGTTACGCCCATCTTTTACCCCATCGACATCCTCCCCCAACATCGCATCGTCCTTGGTGTAGGCCTGAACATTCACCGCCTTACGTACATACTGAATCCGATGGCCTCCCTCATCTCCACCTACAGGGTCATCCTCTACCAGGGAGCACGACCAGCGCCCGACTTTTTCCTGCGCACCTTCATCACCTCCCTGTTGACATTGGTCTTCGGGTACTGGGTTCTTACACGTCGCAGCGCACAGTTTGCTGAGGAGGTATAATTGTCAACAATGGATTTGGTCAGTATCGTCATACCGGCCTATAACGAACAGGAGGCCATCGGCGACGACCTGGACTTGGTCATACTTACGATGGATGCTGCTGACATACCTTACGAGATCATCGTGGTCAACGATGGTTCCACCGATCGCACCGCCGAAATCGCTGCCGCTAAGCATGGGGTGCAGGTCATTCACCACGGCCGTAATCGGGGCACCGGGGCAGCCCGTACGACCGGGCTGAAAGCCGCCCGGGGCAGGATCGTCATCATGACCGACGCCGACGGAACCTATCCCAACCAGGATATGCCCAAACTACTGGAGTACATGGAGCGCTGCGACATGGTGATCGGGGCGCGAAAAGAGGAGAAGGGGACGGTCAGGTGGCTCCGCACGCCAGCGAAGGCCTTTGTTCGTCGCCTGGCGTCATACCTGACCAGTACCCCTATCCCCGATCTCAATTCCGGGCTACGGGCATTTGACAGGAACATTGCCCTCAAGTATCTGAGCATCCTGCCCAACACCCACTCCTGGGTGAGCACGATAGCCATCGCCTTCCTCAGCGACGGCTATCGGGTAGAGTTCATGCCTATAGACTATTACACGCGCAAGGGCAAGTCAAAATTTCATCCCATCAAGGATACTTACAACTATCTCACGTTGGTGGTGCGCTCGGTGATGTACTTTAACCCACTAGCGGTGTTCTTGCCCGTGAGCTTGGCCCTCGCCGCATTTGGCAGCTTGAAGCTGATACGCGACCTCATCGTTTACAACCTGCGCGTGCCCACCAATACCATCCTGGTTCTGCTGACCGCCGTTCAGCTCGGAGCCATGGGCCTGTTGGCCGACCTCATCGTCAAAAAGACAGGGAAATAGCCGCCTCGCTACTTGAAGCGTCCCCAGCCCAGGCTCGTGTTGGACTCGGCGCAATGGAGGAGGATGGAGTTGGCCGAGCCTGGCTGCAGGTCACTGGACACAGTAAAGATCAGGGTTTCGTTGTCATAGGGACGCGTCTCCACCCGTCCCAACACGCTGACCACCGTCTCTCGGCTTTCCTCCTTGACCAAACGTACTTCAACGTTGCCGCAAGAGCCATCATAGCTAAAGTTGTTTAGAATGATGGTCTGTAGCCCTGCCATGATTGCCTTTCCGGCAACGCCGCTCAGGGTGTCGCCGAGGACGGCTACATCGCCCACCCGGATGACAGGCTCTTCGGGGGCAGGCGTTGACGACGTCGGCCAAACGACAATAGTAGGACTTGGTGGAACAGGGGTGAGCGTAGGTTGCGGGGGTGGGCTAGCTGTTGGGGTAGGCTGCGACTGGCATGCCACTGACCCGGACAGAAGGGCAATGACCAACACCGCCTTGATGAGCGTGTTCACAAATGAGCTCCTTCACTTTGGTATACATAGTCAGCGGGGATTATAATGGATTCGGTACTGCTCCACAACAGCTGTGAGCCCGACACCCGGGGGTCTCGTTGAGAATTGGGATGGTCACCTCCTCATACCCTCGCTTCCAGGGAGACATCGCGGGAACCTTTATCCGCTCCCTGGCCGAGGCCATAGCCGCCCTTGGACACGAGGTCCACGTCGTCGCTGCCTGGGATCCGGCCCTGGTCGAGTTAACGGGTTCGGCGCACGTCCATCGCTTCCGTTACGCCCCGCGCGACTCGTGGTATCTCGTAGGTTACGCAAAATCGCTGCGCGCCGACGTTGCCATGAGGAAGGAAGTCTATCCTCTGCTGCCCCTCTATGCGGCTGCTGCGGCAGCTTCGTTATGGCACTGGCATCAACGGGTGCACTTTGACATCATCCATGCCCACTGGGCAGTCCCCGGCGGTGCCGTCGGGGCCCTGGTCTCTCTGATCACTGGCACTCCTCTGGTGGTAAGCCTGCATGGGTCCGATGTCTTTATGCTAGAGCACAACGCCATCGCCCGCCGGACTGCACAATGGGTCTTCCATCGGGCGCAGAGGGTGACGGGGTGCAGTCTGGATCTGCTGCAGCGAGCCGGTCGCTGTGGCCTCCCGCACTCAAAGGCCGTCCTGCAACACTATGGGGTGGACACTCGTGGTTATGCGCACAATGCAGCGGTGGGAAGGGAGTTGCGGGAACAACTGGGCATCTCAGCCACCTCTCCCGTTGTGCTTGGCCTGGGTCGGCTGGTCTACAAGAAGGGGCTGGAATACCTGCTGCGGGCTGCGCCGGGCATTATCGCTCGTCACCCCAATGCCGAGATCGTCATCGCTGGCGACGGCCCGCTACGCCGGGACCTCGAGTCTTTGGTTGATCAGCTGATGGTAAAGAGCCATGTACGATTTGTGGGGAACATATCGTGGACGGAGACGCATCGATATTTCAACATGAGCGATGTTGTGGTGATCCCCTCAGTTCGTGACCAAGAGGGCAACGTAGATGGCCTGCCCAATGTCCTCCTGGAAGCCATGTCTTGTGGCCGACCGATCGTCGCTACCCGCGTTGCGGGCCTTCCCGAAGTCATCACCGATCGGGTGAACGGGCTCCTGGTGGAGGAGAAGAACCCCCAGCAACTGGCTGAGGCTGTCAGCGAGCTCCTTTCATCGCCGCAGTTGGCCAGTAGTTGTGGCAAGGCTAACAGCAGCAAGGTCGAGGCGCAGCTAACCTGGAACCAGGTTGCTCAACGTATGGTCGGGTTTTATGAGCAAGTCACGCTCGCCAAGGGCTAGCATGACCACGCCGCCTTCATCATCGCGCTTGCTGGATGTCACCTCACGAAGGAACAAAGCGCTCAAGATCGTGACCGCCGTCCGAGATGTCCTGGGCCAGGATCGCCGTGACCTGTGCTGTCTGGACGTTGGCTGCGCGTCGGGACTCATCACGTCCCACTTGGCCAGTGAGTATGGTCACGTACTTGGACTGGACCCCGACCATACCGCCATCAATCACGCACCCAGGCATCCAAACCTTTCCTATGCCCTGGGCGATGCCATGAGCCTGCCCTTTCGGGCAGCCTCGGTGGATCTGGTAATCTGCGCTCAGGTCTATGAGCACGTGCCGGATCCTGCTCGCCTGTTTGCCGAGATCTGGCGAGTGCTGCGGGGAGGAGGCCTCTGCTTTTTCAGCGGCCCTAACCGGTGGGCAATTGTGGAGGCGCATTACGGCCTTCCGCTTCTGCACTGGTTGCCCCCTCGCCTAGCGGCCTGGTATTTGAGGGCTGCGGGCACGAACCATGCGTACGAAGAACGGCCGCTAACGCTGCGACAGCTGAGGCAGCTCGTCCGTGATTTTGAAGTGTCGGACTATACGGTAGAGATGCTGCGGGCGCCGGATCGTTACCACTGCCAGGACGAAATTCCCCTCGCGGGCTTGATGCAGCATGTGCCCGCCTCAGTCTGGCGCCGGCTGTACGGCTTGCTGCCAAACTATAACTGGGTCTTGCGCAAGCGGGAAGAGCCGTGACTCAGCACAAGCGTGATCTTCCTTCGGTTCCTCCCGAGACCTACAGCCGTGACTATTTCCTCACCGAGTGCGACGGCCACCAGGAGTTTCTCGATGGGACGTTGCCCGCAAGACTTCAGGCCACGCTGCGGTTCGCCGGACCGCTGCAGGAGAAGCGGGTGCTTGATGTGGGAAGTGGTCGCGGAGAAGTCACCCTTTACTGCGCTCAGCAGGGGGCCGACGCCTATGGCGTCGACTATGCTCGGGAGGCCCTGGCCCTCGCTCAGGCTGCCCAGGTACAACTTCAAGTACCGCCGGCAGTAGCGCACTTTCAGAGGGCAGATTCCCAGTTCCTGCCCTTCAAACCAGAGACCTTTGATCTGATCTTTATGTTGGACATCGTGGAGCACCTGTACCCGCGACAACTTGACCATGCTCTTCGCGAGGTATACCGAACCCTCAAGGAAGAGGGGGTACTGATCGTGCACACCATGCCTAACCTGTGGTACTATCGTTGGGGCTATCCCCTGTACCGGCTCGTGCAGAATTGGCGCGGCGCCAGCCTTCCCCGTGACCCTCGCCAGCGGTGGCAGTACGTGTCCGAGGTTCATGTCAATGAGCAGGATGTTATTCAGTTGCGTCGTTCACTCCGCGACGCCGGCTTCACGGCCCGGGTTTGGCTCGAACCCATGCAGGAATACCAGCATGAGAAGAACGCCCTGGTACGGCTCGCCATGCGCTTGTTGACTACCTGGTATCCCTTTCGCTGGATCTTTTGTGACGACATCATCGCTACGGCCAGGAAGCGGGCATGAAGATCGCCATTGATGCGCTGGGAATCTCTCAGCCAGGCGGAGGCCGCACGGCCACCCTCAACCTCCTGACTGCACTGATCCAGCTGGATCATAAGAACGAGTACCTGGTATTCCTCGATGAGCCAGAACCCGCGCTGAAAGGTCCAAACGTCCGCCAGCTGCCAGTGGGGATTCGTGGTCGCTTCGCTGCCCGGCTCTGGGCTCAGATGGCGCTGCCGGCGGCCCTGCGGCGGGAGACGGTGGACCTGGTCCACCATACCAAGAACCTTGGGACCTTTCTCACCCCTGGCAGGACGGTCGTAACAGTTTACGACCTAAGCGTTCTCAGCCAACCGGAGATCTATCCCCACAGCGATGGGCTGTACTGGCGATGGATTGAACCGGTGACCCTACGCCAGGCCCATCGAATCATCGCCATCTCGCACAGCACGGCTGACGACATCGCCGCCTACTACGGTATCGACCTCAGCAAGGTCGATGTCATTTATCCAGGCTATGATCCCGCCTTCCGACCTCTACCTTCCTCCGCAACAGCCGCCGTTCGGCAAAGGTACAAGCTGCCCGATCGGTTCCTGCTCCACGTAGGAAGCATCTCCCGCAAAAAGAATCTCGCTCCAGTGGTGCGCGCCATGTCCAAGTTGAGGCTCGCTGACCCTTCCGCAAAGCTGGTGTTGGTAGGCCGCGTGTACGGCAAAGCATTCGATCACGAGTTGTTTCAGCTCGTGCAGGAGCAAGCTATTGCGGGCCAGGTCATCCTGCTGGGGCCAATCCCCGCTGAGGACCTGCCCGCCATCTACAATTGCGCCACAGCGTTGGTCTACCCGTCGCTGCAGGAGGGGTTTGGCCTGGTTGCCCTGGAGTCCATGGCTTGCGGCATCCCTGTGATAACGTCCGGAAGCGGGGCCATCGGTGAGGTGGTAGATGATGCCGCCATCACCGTCACCGACGCCAGCGATGCAAACGAATGGTCCATGGCCATGGAGCGGCTTCTCGGTGACAGGGAATCGCAGGCGCGGCTGCGTTCGGCAGGCCTGTCGCGGGCGAGCCGATTCTCCACCACGGAATGCGCCCGACAGACCCTCAGCGTGTACGAACGGGTCATGGGAGCATCCTAGCGTGGGCATCCGGAAGGTGCTTTCGTCTCATTCCCGCCAGCTCAGGACCCTGGGGGCAGCCCTGGTAGTAGGCCTATCCCTGCTGTATTTGGCCCGTCAGATGGTTGGCGGCCTGCAGCAGTTGGACTTGACCAGCCTGCACCCCCGCTGGCTTTCCCTAGTTTTCTCCGTGTTGCTCTTTGTGGGCAGCACTTTTGTCGGTGGCATCTGCTGGTCCCTGATACTGGCTGGGCTTGGCCACCAACAACCCCTGCGGCAGAGCCTCAAGGCTCATCTGAGCGCCAATATCGCCAAGTATGTTCCCGGGTACGCTTGGCAGATCCTGGGCAAAGCCTACCTTTGCCAGGGCCAGGGAGTGCCAGGCGAAACCATCGCGGTGGGCATCTTCTGCGAGTTTGCGGGCGTGATTCTCACGGGGTTGTGGGTAGCCTGTCTTCTCCTGCCTTCCGCATGGCTGGAGCTCTGGCGCCTCTCCTCACTCCAGGCGTGGCGCTGGCCTTTTCTGATCGGCCTTACCGCTCTGCTAGCGGCATCACCGGCGCTGCTTCGCTGGGCTTGGGGCCGCTGGCCGCGGCGCTCCGCATACGTTGTCGTCCACCCCTGGCCGCTGTGGTCCACCCTCCTCTGGATGCTCACTGCGTGGTTAGCCCTTGGCTCCGCTGTGTACCTCTGCACCGACGCTCTCTATCCAACCGCCTCTTCTGCCTGGTCGCCCTTGACCTTTTCCTGGGCCGCCACGTCGTTGTTGAGCCTGGCCATCATCTTTGTTCCAACGGGCATCGGGATCAAGGAGGGCGCATTGACTTTCCTCCTCGGCTTGCAGATCCCCGGCGCCATTGCCGCAATGGTCGCCATCATCACGCGGCTGTTTTCGATCGTGGCCGAGGGGCTGTGGTTCCTGCTGGCTCAGCGGATGTAAGCGAAGCTACTCCCTCTCTACCGCCTGACAGGGCAGAATCACCCAAAGGGGTTATTGCCATGTGCAATGGCGTGTGGTATGCTGACCATAGCTGCAAAGAAATGGCGGGTGCGGTTGCCTGCAAGTTCTGTTGGGTGGTGACCCTCGAAGCCTGTTCTTGGCGGAAAGTCCTCAGAAGGATTAGGCAACGAAAGGAGAGGAATTGATGAAACTAGTAAGAGTATTGCTGGTGGCGGCTGTTCTGATCATGGCATTTTCGGCCATCGCCAGCGCACAGACTGGCACCTGGGTATCGGGCTTTACCGTCCTCAACCAGGATGCGGCCAACCTCGCGAACGTCACGATCAAGTTCTACTGGGCGGAGGGCACCGCCAATGCCGGTGTATTGGCGCACACATTGACTTCCACCATCGATCCCGGCAAGTCCAAGACCTGGTTCACCCCCAGTATCGCTGCGCTTCCTGATGGCTTCATCGGCTCTGTAGTGGTAGAGTCCGACAAGCCGGTGGCGGCGATCATCAACACCCAGGTTCCGTCTGGCTCCGGGTCCACCCCGAGCAACCCCAACCGCGTCGGCACGGCCAGCGGTGTGCTCGAGCCAACCATGACCCAGTACGCCACCCAGTTGATGAAGGGCTTCTATGGCTGGAACTCGTACGTTGCGGTGCAGAATACAGCGAGCGAGACTGCCTCGGTGACGGTGAACTACATTGACTCCACCGGCGCCACGATAGCCACCAACACCCAGTCGCTCCATCCCTACAGCACCTATGTGTTCCGTCAGGAGGTTGAGGGCGGCCTGCCCGGCAACTTTAGCGGCTCAGCCAAGATCGTCAGCAACAAGAATGTTGCCGTCATCACCAATTTCTACAACACTGGTGCGGACAACACGACGGCGCAGTTCCACAGCTACAACGGCTTTGGTGGAGGCGTGACCAAGCTCTACGCTCCCCGTATCGTCAAGGACTACTACGGCTACCAGAGCGGCCTGAAGGTTCAGAACGTCGGCGGCAGCCCAACGACCATCACGGTCCAGTACAGCTTTGGTGGCATGACCTATGCCCAGGTATCGCCATCCATAGGCCCCGGCCAGGCATGGGGTCCCTACATGGGCGAACCTTCGCAGGTTCCTGAGCTTGCGGGCGTGGCCGGTTCTGGGTCCGCCACCATCACGTCCTCCGGGCAGCCCATCGTGGCCACCATCAACGAGGACAACCGCACTGAGGGTCGCGGTGTGACCTACAACGGCTTCCTCGATGGACAGGCTACCACCAGCGTGCTGTTCCCGCAGGTGACGTCCAAGTATTATGGCTACTGCAGTGGCGTCCAGATGCAGAACGTCAGCGCCTCAGATGGTACGATGACCGTTGTCTACTCCATGGCAGGCCGGGCCGACGTGGTCGTTGCCGGCATCCCAATCGGTGCAGGCCAGAGCTGGAGCCAGTTCCTTCCCAGCGTCGGCAGCATGACCTCGGACTTTAACGGGTCGGCTGTGGTCACCTGTAACCGCAACATCGTCGGTATCGCCAACATGTCCTTCCGTGCCGATGTCGATCCTCGGTTCGGCATGAACTATGGCGACTCGTTCACCACCTACAACGGCATCAACAAGTAACCCAGCAAGTACATCAAAGAGCCGCCGGGTCATGCCCGGCGGCTCTTTGCGTTTGGCGACGTCAACCTCGCACTAGATCTCCAGGCATACCTGACACGGGGACTTCCAGGCACCTTTGACACAGTGTCCATTTATGGTACAATGATGGGAAGAAACAGCGCTGTCTCTTGGGTGAGGACCACTCGCTGCTGCCTCGTTGGCCCGTGGAGATTGGACGGGACGTCCTTGACCGATCGTGAGGAAGGTGCAGATGTACTGTGGGTCCTATACTGGGGAACCGCCCGTTGCGGGCTCAGACCTAGTTGAGGGTTCCCTTACAAGAGCCACAGCGCGTTTGTCATTTGAGGCCCTGACGTGAAATGCGAGGCCTTGGTCCCCAGTCCCAGGGTACTTGGCTTTAACGATGGGAGGAGCGGACTCCCACTGCGGAGCATCAGTTGGATAGGGGGTGATCTGACCTACGCGAACTCATCACATGGTTTCCGTGTGATGGACGTCAGGAGGGGCGGGTCCCCGTCTTGGCCAAAACTTGTTTACAGTGCAACTGAAGGAGGAAAGAAGTGAAAGGTAAGTGGTTGAGTCTCATTAGTCTCTTTATGGTCTTCAGTCTGGTATTGGCAGGGTGCGCCCCAGCTGCGACCCCAACGCCTGTACCGCCCACCCCGGCGCCGCCCACCGCAGTGCCACCCACGGCAGTACCACCAACCGCGGTACCCCCGACGCCCAAACCCGTCATGAAGGTTACCTCAGCCGTGGACGCAACTTGGCCGCCTTTTGAGTCGGTGGACGAGGCGACCAAGGAGTTTGTGGGGTTTGACATTGACTTGGTCAACGCCGTTGCCGCCGAGGCTGGCTTCGAAGTCACGTTTGTCAACGCCCCCTGGGACACCCTCTTGGCAGGCTTGGCGACGGGCCAGTATGACATGGCTGCCTCGGCCATGACCATCACTGAGGAGCGCCGGAAGCAGTTTGATTTCTCCGATCCTTACTACAACGCCGGACAACTCATCGCGGTTGCCATCAACAATGAGGTCATCAGCAAGCCTGCGGACCTGGTTGGCAAGACCGTCGGCGCCCAGCTCGGTACCACCGGAGCCATGGAAGTGGATGCCATCAGCGGCGCCACGCTCAAGAACTATGACGAGATCTCCCAAGCATTCCTGGACCTGATCAATGGTCAGGTTGATGCCGTCGTAGCTGACAATCCCCTGGTCGCTGCCTATGTCGCCAAGTACTCTGGCAGGATCAAGAGCGTCGGCATGCCATTCACCGAGGAGTACTATGGCATCGCGGTGAAAAAGGGGATGCCTGAACTGCTGGCAGCCATCAATGCCGCCCTCAAGAGCCTGACGGATAAGGGTGTCATCGCTGATCTAGAGAACAAATGGATTGCGGTGGCCCCCGAAGAGGCCGAGGCCAAGAGCCTGGTCCAGGCCATCACCAAGGTCGACGACTATACCATCAAGCTCACCTTGAACCGGCCGGACGTGGCCTTCCTGTACAAGCTGGCCTTTGGTGCCTTTTCCATCCAGAGCCCAACCCAGATCAAGAAGTATGAAGGTGGGGGTGACTTTTTCAAGAACCCCTCTGGCACGGGACCCTTCAAGCTGCAAGAATGGGTGCCTGACTCCACCGTCACCCTGGTACCGTTCGACGGATACTGGGGCGCCAAGCCTCAGGTCAAACAGGCCGTGTACCGGGTCATCAAGGAAGCCCCCGCTCGCCTGTTGGAACTTCAGGCCGGCGCAGTGGACATCATCGATAACGTGGCTCCGGACGACATCGCGGCTGCCCAGGCGGATCCGAACCTGCAGCTTGCTTTCCGGCCGCCGTTCAACGTCGGCTACCTGGGCATCAACCGTGACAAGGCGCCATTTGACAAGGTCGAAGTTCGACAGGCCATCGCCATGGCTATCAACAAGGCGGACATTGTCAAGGCCCTCTACCCACCGACGGCTTCTGTTGCCAAGGGATTCGTCCCGCCGGGTATCTTTGGCTACAGCGCGGGTCAGGCGGATTGGCCCTATGATCCCGTCAAGGCCAAAGAACTACTGGCCCAGGCTGGCTATCCCAATGGCTTCACCACCAAGTTGTGGGTCATGCCCGTGTCCCGTGGCTACTATCCAGATCCCAACAAGGTCGGGCAGGCCATTCAGGCCGATCTGAAGAATGTAGGCATCACCGCCGAGTTCGTCACCTATGACTGGGGCGTGTACCTGGACAAGGTCGCGGCGGGAGAGGGTGATCTCTTCCTGCTGGGCTGGATGGCCGACTATCCCGATGCCACCAACTTCCTGGACGTTTTCTTTGGCAGTGGGGCAGATCAGAGCTTTGGCGCTACGTTCCCGGAGATCGTCAGCACCCTCACCAAGGCAGCATCGGAAGCTGATCTGGCGGCGCGCCAGAAGATCTACGACGAGGCAAACAAGCTGATCCACGATCTCATCCCGGCCGTTCCAGTGGTCCACAACTCTTCGGCCATCGCGCTGAAGAAGACCGTTCAGGGTTTCCTGCCCAGCCCGCTCAGCACCGAGTTCCTCAACACGGTCAGCATCCAGGGGAAGGATACGGTGGTATTTGCCCGTAGTGGCGACACCGTTGGTCTGGACGTGGCTGATGAGACCGATGGTGAGTCCTTCATGGTCGCTTTGCAGATCATGGAGCCACTGGTCAACTTTAAGGCTGGCACTGCGGACGTCGTGCCAGGCCTTGCCGAAAGGTGGGAGAACTCATCGGACCTCACCGAGTGGACCTTCTACCTGCGCAAGGGGGTCAAGTTCCACGACGGCACCGACTTTAATGCTGATGCAGCCATCTTTAACCTCGAGCGGTGGTGGGATACGGAGAACCCGTACCACAAGGGCCACACCGGCGACTTTTTCTACTGGGGCTACTTCTTCGGCGGCTTCAAGGGCGAATAAGCCGAAGGGGTATAATGACTGACTATCTACCGTGCAGGGGCCATAGCCCCTGCACGGTAGATGTCTTACGGAGGCCATCGCGTGGTCCGCTACATCACCCAGCGCTTGCTGCTCCTATTGCCGGTGTTGCTGGGCATCTCGATCGTGACGTTCTCCATGTTGCGCCTGATCCCCGGCGATCCGTGCCGCGTCATGCTGGGAGAGCGCGCTACCGAGGAAGCGCTGGCCCGCTGTCGAGAGTCCATGGGCCTTGATGATTCCATTCCTGTGCAGTATGCGCGCTACCTCCAGCGCCTCGTCCGTGGCGACTGGGGGCGCTCCATCTCTCGCAATGAGTGGGTCACCGTGGAGATCGCTCAGCGCCTACCGGCGACCATCGAGCTGAGCCTGGGGGCAATGCTGATCGCCTGCGCGGTGGGCATCTCTGCCGGTACCATCGCGGCCTATCGGCATAACTCGCGCTTTGACCTGCTCACGATGATTGGGGCGTTAGTCGGAGTGTCAATGCCAGTTTTCTGGCTGGGACTGCTACTAAGTTACGTCTTTGGGTTCAAACTCGGCTGGCTACCCCCGTCTGCGAGACTCTCGGTTGGCGTCGAGATGAAGACCATCGCTGCCACGTATGGTTTCAATTCAAGTGGTCCCGCCGGAAATGCCGCCTCGGCCTTGCTCAGCTTTCTATCCAATTTCTACGTCTTGAACAGCTTTGTCACGGCGAATCCCGAAGCCCTCATTGATTCGATCAAGCACTTGATCTTGCCCGCCATTGCTCTGGGTACGATTCCGATGTCCATTATTGCCCGCATCACCCGTTCCACGTTGCTGGAGGTCTTGGGCGAGGACTATGTCCGCACGGCGCGGGCCAAGGGCCTTCAGGAACGCATTGTTCTAATACGCCATGCCATGAGAAACGCCCTGCTCCCGCTGATCACCGTGATCGGACTGCAGTTCGGTGGATTGCTTGCCGGCGCCATCCTCACAGAAACTATCTTTTCATGGCCTGGCATGGGCCGCCTGGTCATTGAGCGTATTCTCGCCCGAGACTATCCGACGGTGCAGGGGGCCGTGTTGGTCATTGCCCTCATTTTCGTTCTTCTGAACCTGATCGTCGACATTTCCTATGCCTTCCTCGACCCGCGGATCCGCTACCAATAAGACATGAGCGATAGCCCTACTACAACAGCTGATGATCGAAGGCTCGCAAGAGCACCTACAGGCCTGTATCGAGATGCCTGGAATAGGCTCTTGCGCAACAAGCTCGCCCTGGTGGGCTTGGCCACCATTGCCGTAATGGCGCTGGCAGCCGTGCTCGCCCCCTGGTTGGCACCCTACGATCCCACCGACCAGGCTATCCTGCTCCGTCGTCAGCCACCCTCTGCCCAGCATTGGCTGGGATTGGACGAGTTGGGAAGAGACCTCCTCAGCAGAGTCATCTATGGGGCGCGCGTATCCCTACAGATCGGCGTCCTATCTGTTACCCTGGCCATCGTCGTCGGCTCCGTATTAGGCGCTGTGGCGGGATTCCTGGGTGGCTGGGCCGATGAGCTGATCATGCGGGCAATGGACATCCTACTGGCGTTCCCCGGACTGCTGCTGGCCATCGCCGTGGTATCCATTTTGGGGCCCGGCCTGATGAACATGCTGTACGCCATCGCATTTGTCTCCATACCCGTGTATGCGCGCATTATGCGTGCCAGCGTCTTGGCGGCCAGAGAGCAGGACTATGTGATGGCAGCCCGCGCTGTCGGCGTGCCTCGGCTCCGAACCCTGTGGCGGGAGATACTGCCGAACTGCGTGACTCCCGTGCTGGTAGCCGGCACGCTGGGCATCGCCACAGCCATTCTCGACGCTGCTGGCCTGAGCTTTCTTGGCCTCGGCGCGCAGCCTCCTACTGCAGAGTGGGGTTCAATGCTAGGTGAAGGCCGCGGATCGGTATTCACGGCGCCCCACATCGTCCTGTTCCCTGGTATTGCCATTATGCTGAGCGTCCTGGGATTTAATCTGCTAGGAGATGGTCTCCGCGATGCGCTCGACCCGCGCCTTCGCATGTGACATCTGAAAGGGAAATCCGTAAATGACCACTGTTCCCCCAGTTTGTGACCCTCCTGCGCTGATACCAGTCGGTGACCCTCCCAGCCGGCCATTCGGAGCGGATATCGATCGCGCCTGGATCATCTTCGGCGCGGTCGTTGTGTTGGTAGTCCTGTTGATCGTTCGCTCACCCGATCCTTACTGGCGCATTGTTCGCTTCATGAACGATGGGATTGTGGTGACCATGGGAGTGACGGTCGTATCGTTTGTTCTGATCATGCTGGCGGGCCTTGTTGGTGGGCTGGGCCGGGTTTCCAAGAATCCCATCATCGCGGGCGTTTCCCTGCTCTACGTTGAGATCGTTCGCGGCATCCCCTTGCTGGTGCAGCTCCTATTCATCTACTATGCCTCGCCGATCGTGCTCCGAGATATTGGGCTCCGAATACAGGGCATCTTGCCGTCGCTCGCTCTAGCTCTTACCACCGTAAGGCTAAACCCATTTGTGGCTGCCGTGTTCGGCTTGACTATCTGCTACGGGGCCTATATGTCCGAGATCTTTCGGGCCGGCATTGAGTCCATTCCCAAGGGACAGATGGAGGCAGCGCGCTCGCTGGGGATGAACTATGTTCAGTCCATGCGTTACGTGATCCTACCCCAGGCATTCCGGATGATCCTGCCTCCGGTGGGGAATGAGTTCGTAGCGCTGCTGAAGGATTCTTCGCTGGTGTCAGTAGTCGCCGTAGCCGACATGACTCGACGGGGTCGGGAGTTCATGGCCTCCACGTTTCTGGCGCTGGAAACATGGATGATGGTCGCGCTTCTGTACCTGGTTCTCACGCTGTTCTTTTCCCGAGTCGCCGCCTACATAGAAAGGAAAGCCAGTGTTGGCCGATAACATCATTGAGATTGAGCACGTTTCCAAACGCTTTGGTCACTTCTTGGCCATCAATGATGTCAGCCTAACGGTGAAGCGTAAGGAGGTAGTGGTCATTATCGGACCCAGTGGAGCAGGTAAATCCACCCTGCTGCGTTGCATCAACCGCCTGGAGGCTACAGATAGCGGCCGCATCGTGGTAGACGGTATTCCCCTGGCCGGTGCGGAGAACATTGATAAGGTGCGTGCCGAGGTAGGCATGGTCTTTCAGCTCTTTAACCTGTTCCCCCACCTGACGGCCCTGGAGAACATCATGCTAGCGCAGAAGGTGGTGCGGAAAAAGGATCACCGCGAAGCGGAGAGGGTTGCCCGTGACCTCCTGGCAAAGGTCGGAATTCCCGAAAAGGCGGACGCCTATCCCTCACAACTATCCGGCGGCCAGCAGCAACGCGTGGCCATCGCTCGTGCCTTGGCCATGCAGCCACGGATCATGCTATTCGACGAGCCCACTTCCGCCCTGGATCCCGAGATGATCAAAGAGGTCCTTGACGTCATGATGGACTTGGCCAAGGAGGGCATGACCATGGTAGTGGTTTCTCACGAAATGGGCTTTGTGAAAGCCGCTGCCACGCGAGTCATCTTTATGTGCGATGGTCGCATTGTCGAGGAGTTGTCGCCTACCTGTGCCCTCACCGAATGTAAAGAGGAGCGCACCCGGCAGTTCCTAGCGAATATCCTCCACTAGTAGGTGGCTACAGGGCGATCGGATCCGGAACGCAGCCGCTGAATGTTCGGCCTAAGCTCAAACAGGATCATGACGCAGACCACGAAACCATAGACCAGATACACCACCGGCGACCAGGACAGCAGTACGGAGGCGACTATCCCCACCAGGGTCGCTACCACCGCCGCGATGGAAGCCAGAGATGCCGTGCGCCAGATTAGCGCCACAGCGATCGCCACTACAGCTACAAAGGGCACCACCTGGGGAGCGAGGGCCAGCACAACTCCGACGTTCGTCATGGAGCCAGCCCCGCCGCGGAAGCCAAGGAAGATGGACCGATTGTGACCCAGCACCGCCGCCAGGCCGGCCAGAACAGCCGCGGCATCCGTACCCACCAAGGACCGGGCAATCCAGACGGCGAGGGCTCCCTTTAGGAGGTCCCCGACCACCGTCAGCAGCGCGGGGGCCTTACCTGCCGTGCGCAAGATGTTGGTTCCCCCTGTACGCCCACTGCCCGCCTGCCTTGGGTCCACACCCTTGATCCGAGCCAACAGGTAGCCTGTGGGAAAAGAGCCCACCAGATAGCCGATCAGCGTGGAAGCAAAATAGTACACAATCTCCATCTTGTCGAGAACTCCTCCATCTTCAGGTTCACAGAACTCAAACACATCCAGAACCAGCGAGTTACGCCGGCTCTGCCCCGGACCGCCAGATCGGTCTCGTGAGGCACGTCGGACCGCCCTCAGCTTTCAGCGACACCTCACGTCCCCGAAAAGTCTCTACCCGGCATCCGGCTGCCGTCAGGCGATCACGGGTAATAGGGTTTCCTTCCAGCATCACACAGCGTCCCGGGGCGGTGGCCAGCACGTTACAGCCCATGCTGTCGAACTCTTCATCAGGTACCTCTACCAGGCGAAATCCTTTTTCCAGTAGTGCCTCCCAGAACGGCACGGGCATCAGCGGGAGGTAGACCACGGCCAACCGCTCGTCCACGATGCTGATGAAGGACATGAGATGCAGGCACGCCTCCGGACCTCGGTGGTAAACCAGCGGTACAGGAAGCACGCGGGCGCCCAGTCCGCTCAAGGCCTCGCTCAACTGGCGCAGCCCTTCCCGGTTGGTGCGAAAGCCGAGGCCTACCGCCAGCGTGTCATGGTCAACCCAAAGCAGATCCCCACCTTCGGCGCGGGCCTCGCCGTGGAGGCGATAGTACACCGGAATGCTCAGTGCCCCCAAGCACTGAGCCAACGCCTCTTCTTCGCCCTCCCGCAACGCCTTGCCCATCTTCAGGATGATGGCACCTTCATCGGTAACCAGGGCAGGATCGTGGACAAAAATGGCGTCGGCCCGTTCAGGCTGGAACTCATCATGGTAGATGACCTCGGCTCCGGACTGGGTGAGTAGTGACACCAATGCACCATGTTCCTGCTGAGCGACGACAAGGTCTGGGCGCCCCGCATAGTGCCACCGATCTGGATCCTGGACGGCGAAAGCGGCGTCCGGGCGCTTGACCAGCACCCTGCGCAAGGGCGCGACCATGCTCTGACTTCCATATTGCTTGCTCAAGGCATCGCTCCGGGATTGGTGAGATTCGGTCCGAACTGTAAGCGCAGTCATTCGTGCCAGACAGGCACTCCAAGAACAGCTGCTTCTAGGAGATCGGCCCGAGTTACCGCCTGACGTCGCCTGTGCCCCGCCCGCGCTCGGCTTGGCCAGCAGTTCCACAGGACACTGCTCTTAGAGCATCTTGAAGAGCCGGAGATTGCTGGGAAACAGCTGGGTCAGGTGTGGCAGGAGCTGCAAAATGAGCGGCGCCAGCGTGGAATGCTCCAGCGATCCGCTGATGGCGGCGATGGGGATGCGGGCCATGAGCATCAGGAGACTGATGACGATAAAGAGGCCAACACCCAGGCCCAGCAACATGCCGAATAATCGGTCTGCCCATGCCAGCCCCGCCGCGCTCAGCACCTGACAGGCCAGGGCGGCCAGTATGGCAGACGCGACCCATACGAGAACCAGGATCAGCACAAAAGCTACCGCCTTGGCCAAAGTGGCCTGCGGAACAGCATCCTGCAACATCTGAGCCAGACGAAGATGGTAGCTGAGGGCCGAATAGACGCCGACAATGAATCCCAGGATGGCAAACGTCTGTCTCAGAAAGCCTGCCCGCAGGCTGGAAAACGCCGAGACAGAAAGGACGACAAGGATCAGCATGTCAACCCAGTTCATCGTCACCTTCTTTTCCGTTCAGTCCCTGACAAAATACTGCAATGCCAGGCGGATACGCTCCTCCAGAGCCAGGGGGTCCTTGGGCAACGAGCGAACCGCTGTCTGGGCCTCCATGACGCTGTACCCAAGAGAGGTCAAAGCTGCCATGACTTCGGAGTCAGCGTGAGAGAACGTGGGATACGACGCTAGTTCTGTCGCCATTCCGAACCTGTCCTTCAAGTAGGGCATGAGTCGCTCGGCCGTTCTCTTCCCGATGCCGGGGATCCGGGCCAGGGCCAGAACATCGCCACGGGAGGTCAAGTCCTGGAGCACCTCTCCGGATACCGACGAGAGGATTTTTAGGGCGCTCTTGGGCCCAATGCCAGACAGGCCCAGCAGTATCTCGAACAGATGCAACTCATCCACCGTACCAAAGCCGTACAGCGCAAGCTCGTTCTCGCGAACGTGAAGGTGCGTGAACAGGTGGGTATCGTGACCGATTTGTGGCTCACGATCTAACCATGTGGTCGGCACAAAGACCCGGAACCCCACACCAGCCACATCGACAATCACCGAGCCCTCACCTTTGGCGGCGAGCCGTCCCTGCAGCGACGCGATCAACGTCTGTCTCCTATTCCAGAGACGGCATCGGCCAAACGCAGTCTCATGGGTGACGTATGGGCATGACAGACTGCCACAGCCAGAGCGTCGGCCACATCATCGGGCTGGGGAACCACCTCCAGTCCAAGCAAGAGACGCACCATTTCCTGCATTTGTTCCTTGGTGGCGCGCCCGTAGCCGGTGATGGCCTGTTTGACCTGCAGTGGGGTGTACTCGAAGACGCCAACACCAGCCTGGGCGAGGGCGAATAAGATCACTCCCCGAGCATGCCCCACGGCCAGCGCGGTCCGTGCATTTCTAGCAAAGAACAACTCTTCTACGGATGCTTCGGCGGGATGATAATGCTCGATGATTGCAGACAACTCGCCGTGAATCAGTTGCAGGCGCTCGGCCAGAGATAGGTTGGATGGAGTTCGAATTGCGCCATAGGAAACGACCGTCACGGCTTGATCCACCCGTACAACTCCGTAGCCCGTGATGGCCGTGCCAGGATCAACACCCAGGACCAGAAACGGAGGCCTCATCCCGCGATGTGATTCACCTATTACTCATTTTCGTAGGCTGCCAGCGCCTCATCGGTGATGTCCAAGTTGGTAAACACCTGCTGGACATCATCCAACTCTTCCAGATCATCGATGAGCTTGAGGTTCTGCACAGTAGCCCTGTTATCCAATTGAAGCATGGTCTTGGGTACCCAGGCCAGCTCAGCACTATCAAACGTGATATTGCTCGCTTCCAGCGCACCTTTGATCTGCTGCAGTTCTTCGACCTTGGTATAGACCTCTACCAGATCCTCCGCTGTTTTGACATCGTCGGCGCCAGCGTCGATGGCCATCAGCGCCAATTCGTCTGAATCGCCATTCTCAGGGGTGATGCTTATGTATCCTTTGCGCTCGAACATCCACGAGACACTACCGGACTCACCCAGATTGCCACCGTGCCGAGAAAAGACGCGCCGCACCTCGGAGACCGCTCGGTTGCGGTTATCGGTCATGACTTCAACGATGACTGCGGTACCTTGTGGCCCGTATCCTTCGTAGCTCACCTGCTCGATCGATTCGCCTTTGAGCTGGCCCGTTCCGCGCAGGATGGCGCGCTCAATGTTCTCTTTCGGCATGGCGGCCTGTCTGGCCTTGTCGACACACAGGCGCAAACGAAAATTAGACGTCAGATCAGCACCGCCCTCACGAGCAGCGATCTCGATCTCACGACCAAGCTTGGTGAATAACTGACCTCTCTTGGCGTCCGCGGTACCTTTTTGACGCTTGATGGTTGCCCAATGGGAATGACCAGACATACCTCATGCACCTCCCAATCCTTCGACAGCTTCCTGAGCTAGCTCCCCATTATAACACAAAACCGTTTCATCTTGGCAAATCGATGACGTTCCTCAGTTGCACCTTCTCACAGCCGGCACGGATCTGCAACTACCCCTCCATCCCCCCAGCACTTGCGCCGCCAGCATCCTCCTCGCCGAGGAGAACTTCTCGCGACCGACCGGCGTTTTCAGCTGGTCCCACGATCCCGCGCGACTCCAGGATATCCATGAGATGAGCGGCTCGAGGATAGCCAACCCGCAGGCGGCGTTGGATGAATGACGTCGAAAGGGTCTGTCGGCCCTGCGCCAGAGCAATGGCTTCATCAAGCAGGTCATCGGACCCTTCGTTTTCCTCGTCCATGCCCTGCCACGGAACCACCCCACTTTCTGATTCTGGCGCCATCCAGTCAACCTTCTCCCGCCAGAAATCTGCCAAGCGCTGGGCCTCCACATCCGACACGAAGCAACCCTGGAGGCGCACGAGCTTGCTAGAGTCCGGCGCCATATACAGCATGTCACCGCGACTCAAGAGTTTCTCTGCGCCCATGGTGTCCAGAATCACCCGCGAATCCACCTGCGACGTCACAGCAAAGCTTATCCGAGCCGGAAAGTTGGCCTTGATCAGCCCGGTGACCACGTCTACCGATGGCCGTTGGGTAGCGATGACCAGATGAATCCCTGTGGCCCGAGCCATCTGGGCGATTCGGCAGATGGAGCGCTCAATCTCGTCGGGCGCGGTCATCATCAGGTCTGCCAGCTCGTCAATCAGCACCACCAGGCGCGGCAGTCGCTCATCACCCGAGTTATCCGCCAGCTTGTTGTATCGCTCGATGTCACGCACCGCCCGACGGGCAAACAGGCGGAAACGCTCGTCCATCTGTTTCGTCACCCACAAGAGAGCGCGAACAGCTTCTTCGACTTTGGTGATGACAGGCGCAAGAAGGTGGGGAATGCCGTTGAAGATGGTTAGCTCGACCATCTTGGGGTCAATCATCAGCATTCGAACGTCATCAGGGGTGTTTTCCAGCAGTAGACAGGCGACAAAGGCGTTAATGCACACGGATTTTCCGGAACCAGTGGCTCCAGCGATCAGCACGTGGGGCATCTGGGCCAGATCAGCAACCATGGGTTGCCCTGCCACGTCTTTTCCCAACGCAACCCGCAATCGGGAGTCCATCCTCGAGAAGCTAGGAGATTCGACAACGCTTCGTAGCCGCACGAGGGAAGGCTTGATGTTGGGCACCTCGATGCCAACCACAGACCGGCCGGGCACGGGAGCTTCAATGCGCAACGGTGACGCCGCCAGCGCCAAGGAAAGGTCATCCTGCAAGGACATGATTTTGCTGACACGGACTTTGCGCAGCCGCTTGTCACCATCTGAGGAGCTGAACTCCAGGAAACCGGGCTCGACCCCGAATTGCGTTACAGTGGGACCCCGGCGTATCTCCACCACACTGGCTGGCACGCCAAAGCTCGCTAGGGTCTCCTCAATCACTTGCTTTCGAAACTCCACATCGGCTTCGCTGTAGATACCTTGAGCCTCAGCCTCCAGGAGGTCCAGGGGTGGCAAACGCCGATCTCGCGCCTTCCTTCGCGGCCGCGGAGCAAGGGTTTCGACCGGCGCGGGACGCCGGTCTGGATCGGCGGCCGTACGCCGGTGCCCTTTCCTTTCGCGTCCAACCGGGGCGAGCGTTTCCTTGGGTTCTGAAGGGGAAAGCGGCAGCTCAGAAGGCAGCTGCGGGCGTTCGAGCCATGATCGTAGTCGGAACATCCAATCGCGAAACTGATGCCAGTCCAACCCAGTGAGCAACGCCGCCCCAGCACCTGCCGCTACGACAAGGAGGATGATGGACAGCGGACGCCCAATGGCCGCAGCCAGGATATGGCTGATTGCCCAGCCAATGTAGCCTCCACCACTGCCACCCTCAGCTACTTGGAAGGCCACCTCGGGGTTGATCAGGGCGTGTGTGAGCCCTAGCAGAGCCAGGAAGACCACCTCGAGGCCAACGATCTGCCTGGTCAAACTGACCAAGCGCTGGCCCAAGGGTTCCCAGATCACCACTAAGCCCAGAACGACAAGTGCGGCAGCTACGGGGTAGAGACCCCAACCGAATACTCGCCGCACGAGGCCGGCCCATCCAGCACCCAGGGGTCCGGCGACAACCGACCATCCAGTCAGGATGGTCATAACTCCCGCTACCATCAGGATGAGGCCAGCGATGTCGCGCTGCACAGAACGGTTCAGGTCAACCTGCACCGGCTCTGGTGCTCTCCTGCCCCGATCTTTGTGAGTTGACACCGCCCCGCATCCCTTTCCGGAGAGCCAGCCCCGGCAAGCCATCAAGCTGCTCGTCCGATCCAGGCCCGACTCTCCCCTTTGCGGCCATTATAGGGCAGCCGTTGGGCAATGTCAACGGACCAGGCCGAGAGGAAGCGGATGCAGTGCCACCGGGATCCAACTCAGGATTTGCAGTGGGCGCAGGGCCACGTACCCAGATAGCAGCAACAGGGCACAGAGCAGGAAAAGCGATGGACGGACACGTACCTGCCCCTGTCCGTGCGATTTGATAGCCAGCAGTGACGGGAGAAGCCGTGCTAGGCCCACCACGAGGCCCAAGGAAGCCAGTGCCCACGGCACTCGCAGTGCCATGAAACCCTCACCCAGAGCCAAATAGACTTGCTGCCGGCCGCAGAAACCCGGTCCAGGCAGTGCGCCAGCAAGCGAGAGAATGGCGATGCTGTAGCCAGCAACGGCCGCCCATTGGGGCCAATTCGTTGTTCGACTGATCTGCCCATCTCCAGCTGGGCTGCAGCGATCATCCAGCACGGTCAACGCAGCCACAGCCAGCCACGCCGCTATCCACCGGCCTGCGAGCAGTGCTAGAACCCCCTCCCAACCATTCACTGAGCCAGCGACTGCGCCCGACACGGCTGTCCCCAACTGGCAAGCCATGGCGCAAGCCAGAAGAGACCCAGGGCTTCGCCTGACGCCCGCCAGGATACCGCTCGCGACGGCAGTCAACAACCCAACCAAACCCAGCAAATCCAGAGCTGTCGGCGTGCACAGTTCCGGATGCTGCTGCCAAAGGCCAAGTGCCCAGAACAGCACCACTGCGTCCCTCACCACCCAGGCCAGCACTGGACCCAAAGGCACACCATCCGCTGCCCACGCCCGCACCGTGGCCTGGACAGGGAAAAGGTTCAGCCACAACACCATTGGAACGATGCTCAGCAGCCCGGCCAGATTCACCGCCTGGGCATCGTCAGGATAGAGTGCGTGGTGTTCAAGGAGTGCAAAGAGAGCGAGGACAAAGGGGATCGGCAACGAGCTCCATAGGAGGAGCCCAGAAGCGCCGCGCGCAGCCGAAGCCTTTTGTGGGCGAGCGACCCCGGCAGTCAGCACCACACCACAGGAGAGCAGCAACGAAGCCAGCCACAGAGGCCGCGCCAGGAGGGCCGCAGTGAGGACGCCAACACTTGCTAGCGCCGCGGCGCTGAACGCGGGAACGTTCTGCCTAAGCTGGGCGCACGCGAACAGAACCAAGGTTCCGGCATAGATCCTCACGAGCAGTGAGCGCGTCGCCGTATCCAGCACCCATTCCAGACCAAAGAGGGTGGACCGATCCTCCATCGCTACCCACCGCCAAATCATAGCAGCACAAAGGGTCAGGGTTACAGCGGCTACTAACAAGACTGGCCAGCGTCGTCGTCCCAAGATGCACATGACGCCAGAGGCTGCTAGAGGCAGCGCGCTCAACACAAGCGGATTCACTCTGCGTCTCCCGGAGCGCAGCTAGCGGTCGCCGACTGACCAACCTCGCTCAAGTAAACCGCGATCCAGGCTACCAGCACATCACAGACACTCCACAGTCCCCACGCCCAAACATTGGGCTGCCACAATGCATAGAGCAAACGGCCAACGTCCGAGAGCATCAACGTCAGCCAGCCGGCCTGCAGGGGACTACGCCAGAGCGCCCACAAGAGAACCCCGCTAACCAGAAGCCAGACAACTATCCAAACGATACTGTAAGGAATCGTTGTGGGATGGATGCGCTGTACCAAGCCATGAGTGACCACAACCGCTACCGCGGCAGCCAGTGCCCTGGCGATGAGGGGAGGAGAGCCCGTGACCGTTCCGCCCTGAGACGCTGTCCGCTGAGCTTTGGACCAGCCACGCGCAGCGCTGAACACCATCACCACGAGCATGGCAGACCAGGAGATCAGGCTGATGGTAGTCAGGGCGATTCCGGCCTGGGGTGCAGTCAGAGTCATCACGGCCAATCGCAGCGCGGCAAACGCACCCGCCTGCCAAACCCTGTTCCCCCCGAGGAACAACGCAATGCCGCAAGCGAGCACGATGGTAATCAACTGGTATGTATGGGATATGGACAGCGCTCTGAGAGCTTCAAACAAGCGGTATGGCAAGCCTTTCCCCTTCGCGGGGGATTGTACCGACAAATGACTGTGACCACAAACCAGCTCTGGCTTTGACCCGCGTTTGTCGCCTGCCTCGGCCATGGGTATAATAGGGCCGGTAGTAATGGCTGTGTCTACGCCATGAGCAGGAACCCATGCATGGCACCTGTCGTCCTCTAGGTAGGCATTCGGCGTCTTTTGGAGTCCTCCACCCCATCATGCGACGAGGATCGAGGCACCCTGAGACCTCGAGACGTCGCTAATCCAGAATAGGGCAAGTGATATGTCAGACAAGCTAGACCGTTTCACAAAGAGGTCGCGTCAATCCCTGGGCCTGGCACAGGATGAAGCTCAGCGCCTGGGTCACCGATACATCGGCACCGAGCACCTGTTGCTGGGCCTCATTCGCGAAGAACAAGGAATCGCCGCCAAGGTCCTCACCAGCATGGGCGCCACCCTGGAACGGGTGCGCAAGATGGTCGAGGACGCCATCGGCCGAGAAGACAGAATTGGGACCGGCGATCTGGAGCTTGCTC
The DNA here is from genome assembly GCA_002348045.1 of Anaerolineales bacterium UBA2232. The sequence goes on along the minus strand of DDYO01000226.1, from coordinate 11,532 downwards.
CTCGCACCAAGCGCGTGCTGGAGTTGGCCGTGGACGAAGCACGGCGCCTGGGACACTACTACATCGGCACTGAGCATCTCCTCATCGGTCTGGTGCGGGAGAAGCAGGGCATTGCCGCGGGAATCCTCCAGACTCTGGGGCTGGATCTGGAAGAAGTACGTCAGCAGGCGATGCAGCAGATGCAACTCAGCGCCTCACAGCCACAGCCGGCCAAAGAGGCCACCAAGTCATCGTCCCTGGTGGATCAGCTCGGCGTTGACTTGACCCAGGCTGCACGGCGGGGTGAGCTTGATCCAGTAATTGGCCGACAGAAGGAGATCGAACGAGTCGTACAGATCCTTTCTCGTCGCACCAAGAATAACCCCGCGTTGATCGGTGAGCCAGGGGTGGGTAAGACGGCCATCGTCGAAGGCCTTGCTCAGCGCATTGTCGATGGCGAGGTACCCGACGGGCTCCTGGACAAAAAGGTTGTACAGCTGGACGTGGGCTCGCTGGTCGCCGGCACCATGTACAGAGGGCAGTTTGAGGAGAGGGTAAAGAAGGTCATTGACGAAATCCGCAAGGGCAACAGCATTCTATTCATCGACGAATTGCACATGCTGGTTGGTGCTGGATCGGCCGGCAGCGCTGTGGATGC
>DDYO01000226.1:0-10862 GCA_002348045.1 Anaerolineales bacterium UBA2232 | reverse complement strand
ATGGTGGATGAGCCAACCATTGATGAAACCATTGAGATTCTGCATGGGATACGCTCACGGTATGAGGAGTATCATCGCCTCAAGATCACCGATGAGGCCCTTGTGGCGGCCGCCAACCTGTCGGCCCGCTACGTTTCTGATCGCTTTTTGCCCGACAAAGCCATTGACCTGATCGACGAGGCCTCATCGCGGGTGCGCACGTTCAAGGTCACACAGCGATCCAGCTTCAAGGATCTGTTTGTGCAAATCCGCCAGATCCAGCAAGCAAAGGAGCGGGCACTCGAGGAAAGGCAATACGATACAGCCGCAGAGCTGCGGGATCAGGAACAGGAATTGCAGAAACGGCTCGAACAACTGCGTGTGGTGCAAAGCGTGGAGGGCAGCACTCCAGAGCCTCTGGTCACTGAGCAGGACATTGCCGAGATCGTTGCTATGTGGACAGGCGTTCCTGTTGCCCAACTCGCCAGCGAAGAGACCGCGCGTCTCTTGAACATGGAGTCTGCCCTGCACCAGCGCGTTGTTGGCCAGGATGAAGCACTCACCGCGCTGGCCAAGGCGGTGCGGAGAGCCAGGGCTGGACTGAAAGACCCTCGGCGACCCATCGGTTCGTTTCTGTTCTTGGGCCCAACAGGCGTTGGCAAGACTGAACTGGCCAAGGCTTTGGCCGAGTTCATGTTCGGCAGCGAGGACGCACTGGTGCAATTGGATATGTCCGAGTTCATGGAGCGTCACTCGGTCGCTCGCCTGGTCGGCGCTCCCCCAGGCTATGTGGGGTACGAAGATGCAGGGCAGCTGACCGAAGCCGTTCGTCGGCGGCCCTACTGCGTCGTCTGTTTCGATGAGGTGGAAAAAGCTCACAGTGAAGCCTTTAACATCTTGCTTCAGATCATGGAAGATGGTCATCTCTCCGATGCTCGCGGACGTGAGGTTGATTTCCGCAATACCGTCGTCATCATGACCTCCAATATCGGCGCAGAGTTGCTCCACCGGGAGTCCAGCCTGGGCTTTGCGGTGACCAAGGATGAAGCCAAGACGGCTGAAGACAACTATCAGAAGATGAAAGACAAGCTATTGGCTGAGTTGAAGCGGGGCTTTCGGCCCGAGTTCCTCAACCGTATCGACAGCGTCATCGTTTTCCGTACGCTGACCAAAGAGCAAATTCAGCAGATCGTTGATCTCAAGATTGCCGAGATAAGCGACCGGGTCAGGGACCAAAAGCTGATACTGGAATTGACGGACGACGCCCGAAGCCTGCTGGCAGACAAAGGCTTTGAGCCGCAATACGGGGCTCGGCCGTTGCGGCGAACCGTACAGCAGTTGGTGGAGGATCCTTTGTGCGAGGGTTTGCTGGAAGGCAAATTCAAGCCGGGGGATACAATCCTCATTGATCGTGCTGATGACGAGATTCAACTTTGCTTGAAGGAGCGTAGCGGCTCTGACGAGATAGCCGTCCCCATACTGCCCGGGTGTGCTAGTTAGAACCGCAGAAAGAGATTCCGCTTGCCAAAGACCAGGACCCGGTTCGTCTGCCAACAGTGCGGCTACAGCACACCCCGGTGGTCAGGGCGTTGTCCAGAATGCGACCAGTGGAACACGCTGGTCGAGACCGTGGAAGAACGCAGTTCAGCAAGCCTCGCGCGCGCCACGCCTTCCAACGAACCTCGCTCAATTGCCGACATTCCATCCGATGGGTTCGTCCGTATCCCTGTGCCCATGGAGGAATTCAGTCGGGCTCTGGGCGGGGGAATCGTGCCCGGTTCGGTGGTGCTGATTGGGGGAGACCCCGGAATCGGCAAGTCCACCCTGCTTCTGCAGATATCGGCCCTCTTGGCAGGGATGGGCCAGTCAATCCTATACATCTCGGGCGAAGAGTCCTCGCACCAGATCAAGTTGAGAGCTGAAAGGCTCGGCATTGCCCAGCCCCAACTCCTCATCCTTTCGGAGACGAAACTAGACCACATTATCGGGCATATCGAGCGCATGGCGCCACAGCTCGTGGTTGTAGATTCGATCCAGTCAGTCTCAACGGACGACCTCGAATCCTCGGCCGGGAGTATCACTCAGGTACGAGAGTGCACAGCAGCACTGGTTCGACAGGCCAAGTCGTTGGGTGTGCCCATGTTTCTGGTGGGACATGTCACCAAGGAAGGAGCCATCGCCGGTCCCCGCGTGTTAGAGCACATGGTGGACACTGTTCTTTATTTAGAAGGCGAGCGGTTCCACTCGTATCGAATCCTGCGCAGTGTCAAGAACCGCTTTGGATCAACCAACGAGGTAGGCGTATTCGAGATGCAGGAGAAAGGGTTGGCAGAGATCACCAACCCCTCTGAGGCATTCCTTGCCGAGCGGCTGAGTGGATCCACCGGATCCGTCGTCGCGGTCACAATGGAAGGCACACGGCCCATTTTGGTGGAGATTCAGGCGCTGACGACCACAACCCATACGAGCCTCGCGCGGCGCACAGCGAACGGCATTGATTTCAACCGACTCTTGCTTCTTGTGGCGGTGCTGGCCAAACGGATTCGGCTGAATCTGTCCTCTCAGGACGTGTTCGTCAACGTGGTAGGTGGACTGCGCATCAATGAACCTGCCGCCGACCTGGCCGTGGCCACGGCCATTGTCTCCAGTCTGCGCAACACAAGTGTGCCAGAAGATTTCGTGATGCTGGGTGAAATTGGACTCTCCGGTGAGCTGAGATCGGTGGCGCATCTGGATCGCCGCTTGAACGAAGCCTCCAAACTGGGATTCAAGCGATGCGTGGTGCCGAGGTTGACTCGGTTCAGCAAACCGTCCGTGGCGGGCTTGCAGGTTCTTCATGCTCGGTCATTGGGTGAAGCCCTTGACATTGCCCTGGGACATGGGAACGGCAGGTCGGACGACTAGTTGGACATAATCTTCCCATTGTCCCCTGCGTTGTCGCAGAGTCCCATTGACAACTACATCTGCTTGTGATAGTATAGCACTAGTTCGAACGCGATGCCCGCATGATTGCGTTTGGGGGCGGCTGCACCTGTACAGCTAGTGCACAGCCGTATAGTCCTTGGTTGAGGACCTCTGGTTCGTGCTGCGCGTCCAGAATAGACTCAGTGCCAGAGTGTGCCATCGCCATTGTGCACACTTTTTTCTTCCCAGGTTCAGTACCAATGTGCCAAGAAAGGAGGTTTCAGGCGCGCGGGCCGCATCAGCCTGCAATGCGCCCCATCTAGGTAGTTTACGAGAAGACCAAACACGAGGAGAAATTTCCGTGTACATAGAACTCATTGCACGAATTATCGGTGCTTTCATCATTGGTTTTATCAGTTGGCGTTTTGGTTTCGCGATCAGCAGTCAGGCTCAGCCCGCCTATCTCCGCAGCATCATTCGGGTTCTGGGTGAACCTTTCGTTGCCGTGCTGCCCTACGTCCTGGGTGCTGCGGGAGGAGTCTTAGGCTTCTTCATAACACCTCATCTTACGACCCGGCCATTCTTCTGGCTGCGCAACAAAGTTCGCCAGGTACCAGTGCGTACCCTGGCAGTATCATTGGCCGGCCTCGTCATCGGCCTGATCGTTTCAGCTTTGCTCTCTCTACCCTTGTCGATGTTGCCATCGCCGCTAGGAGACATTCTCCCCTTTGTTGCTGCCATGCTCTGTAGCTACTTTGGGGTAACGATCATGGTCACGCGAGAAAGGGAGATACTCACCACTTTGAGCCTTCGCTCACTCAAAGACAAGCCACCCCCAAAAGAGGTTCAAGTTCTGGTAGATACCAGCGTCATCATCGATGGTCGCATCTCAGATATCAGTCAGACGGGGTTTATCAGTGGAACAATCCTGATTCCACGTTTCGTGTTGAATGAACTGCAGCACATTGCGGACTCACCTGACTCGCTGCGCCGGAATCGTGGGCGCCGTGGTCTGGACATGCTGAACAAGCTGCAAAAGGAATCCCTCGTTCCGATCCGCATCGTTGAGATGGACGTCAATGGCACACGAGAGGTAGACGACAAACTCGTCCGGTTGGCCAAAGAACTGGGCTGCCCCATCATCACCAACGACTATAATCTGAACCGTGTCGCCGAGTTGCAGGGCATAACGGTGTTGAACATCAATGAGCTGGCTAATGCAGTCAAGGCGGTGGTCCTCCCAGGTGAGACGGTCACCCTGCACGTTCTGCAGGAGGGCAAAGAGCTCGGCCAGGGCGTGGGTTACCTCGACGACGGTACTATGGTCGTGATTGAGGATGGCCGTCGCCACATTGGCCAGACAGTAGACGTGATGGTCACCCGCGTGCTGCAGACCGTGGCGGGACGCATGATCTTTGCCCAACTGAGCAACCGCGGAGGCCGTTCAGACCTGCCCAACGGAAGGTAACCCGATGCCAGTAGTCACTATCTCTAGACAGCTGGGCGCTGGCGGCGCCGAGATTGCCTGTGGTGTGGCCAAGCCTCTAGGGCTGCGCCTGATCGATGGCGAAACCATCGATCGCGCTGCCTCGGAAGCCGGTGTACCAGAGCTGGCCCTCCATGATCTGACTTACGAGGGACGTCGTGGCCTGATGGAGCAGATCCTGAACGCTCTCAAGGCTTCTCCAGCGATTCCCAGCCCCAAAGAGCTTCGCAGGCGGGAGCTGGTTACCTCTATCAACATCTCAACCCGCGGTATCTTTACGCCTGCCATGCCCCTCATGAGCGTGGCCATGGAGGACTATGTCCGCATTGTCGGAATGGTAATCCTCAACATGGCGGCGCAAGGGAATGTCCTGATCATCGGCCGAGGAAGCCAGGTCGTACTGAAGGATCATCCCGAAGCACTGCATGTCCAGGTCATCGCGCCCATGGCCCTCAGGGTGGAAAAGTTAATGCGCACCCTCGGCATCGGTCAGCGCGAAGCCTCTCAGCGCATCGTCTCCAGTGACCGGGCTCGTTCGGACTATATGCGGCGCTACTATGGCGTAAACTGGCTGGACCCCCATCTGTATAGCTTTGTGCTCAACACGGGAAGGTTGTCCATCCAAACGTGCATCCAGCTTGTCGCAATGGCGCTGGTACAGCGGGTGACTTCCGACGGGAAGCGCGGGGCATGAAGAGGATCAGGTTGAACCAGATGCTACCCGACACCTTGATTGTCGCCGCGATCATCTTGCTCCGCTGCCCAGGTGCCCTCTGTATCTGTCCCGTGGGACACTAGCCTGCGTAGTGTCCCTGGATCAACCGCCCGACACCGCATTGTAGAGGAGAACGTCACCATGTCACTCAGGGTCTTTAATACCCTCACGCGTCAAAAAGAAGACTTTGTACCCCTCGTGCCAGGCGAAGTCAAGATGTACGTGTGCGGTCCCAATCTATACGGACCAGCTCACGTTGGACATGCCATGTCCTACATCATTTTTGATACCATCAAGCGCTACTTAAAGTACCGCGGCTATCGCGTCCGCAGCGTGCAGAACTTTACAGACATCGAAGATCGGATCATGGAGACAGCGCGTGCCCAAGGGATCACCATCAAGGAGCTTGCAGACCGATACATTGCCCGCTTCTTTGCCGAGATGGACGCCCTGAACATCGAGCGTTCTGACCTTCACCCCCGCGCCACCGAGTCCATTCCCAAAATCATCGAGATTGTGGAGACCTTGATCGCCAAAGGCCATGCCTATGAGGTCGACGGTGACGTTTACTTCAGGGTCAGCAAGTTCCCGAACTATGGCAGCCTCTCCAAGCGTAACCTGGACCAAATGGAGGCCGGCGCACGTATCGAGATTGACGAGCGCAAAGAGCACCCAATGGACTTTGCACTGTGGAAAGCGGCCAAAGAGGGCGAACCTTCCTGGGACAGCCCGTGGGGCAAGGGCCGACCGGGCTGGCACATCGAATGCTCCGCCATGTCCATCGAGTTCCTGGGTGAGCAGCTGGACATCCACGGCGGTGGCGGCGATGTTATTTTCCCGCACCACGAGAATGAAATCGCCCAGTCCGAGGCCTTTACTGGCAAGTCGCCGTTCGTCAAGTACTGGGTCCACAACAGCCTGTTGAGATTGCGGGAAGAAGACGAGAAGATGACCCGTCATCTGGGCAACGTCATCAGCATCCAGGATGCCCTGGCCGCGCACAGCGCCGACGCCATCCGGCTGTTCATCCTTTCCTCCCACTACCGCAGCCCTCTGACCTGGAGGGAAGACAATGTGTCCGCCGCCGAGCGTGGCGCTGAACGACTGCGGGTCGCCCTGCGGGGTTTTGTCGACGCGCCACAGACCAACCCCGGCGATGTCCTATCGGGCCAGGCCGATGCCGCTCGCGACGAGTTTGTCACGGCGATGGATGACGACTTTAACACCTCACGAGCCATCGCTCAGGTCTATGACCTGGCGAGGATCATCAACCAGTCCCGTGACAGTGGGACGAACGAGCCAGAGTTGGCATATGCCCAGGGTGTCTTGCGGGACATGGTCCATGTCCTCGGACTAACGCTCAAGGGGGCTGCCGGGCCGTCCGCGGCTGAACCGTTCATCGCTCTGCTGGTTGAGGTGCGTACGCAACTGCGCGAGGCGAAGCAGTGGGCGCTGGCCGACAGCATCCGTGATCGTTTGGTCGACCTAGGTGTGGTGCTGGAAGATGGCGCGGAAGGCACGATCTGGAAGTACACCCTGCGTTAGACCGATTTGTCGCCGCTCAACACCAGGAGGGTGCTCTGCTCCACGAGCGAGCACCCTTGCTGCTTCTGAAGGGAGAGATTGAACATGTGGGAAATGCTCTACGGAAGGAATGCGGTGGCGGAAGCCCTGGCAGCGGGACGCCGGAAGGTCGATCAGATCCTCCTCGCCGAAGGAGCTCGCGATCGTGGGCCCATCGAACGCATCTTGTCCCTTGCCGCTGAGCGCGGTGTTGTGGTTCATCGCGTCGATCGCCGGCAACTGGAATCCCTTGGCGCGGTCAACCACCAGGGAGTGGCCGCCCAGGCCGCACCATACCCTTATGGGGAAACCGATGCGATGCTCAAGTTGGCAAGCCAGCGCCAGGAACCTCCCTTGCTGCTACTGCTCGATTGCCTGCAGGACCCACAGAACCTCGGTACGCTCTTGCGGACGGCGGAGGCTGTCGGAGTCCATGGAGTGCTGATCCCCCGTCACCACGCCGTACAAATCACTCCAGCGGTGAGCAACTCTTCATCGGGGGCAGTAGAGCACCTTCTGATCGCCCAGGTTACGAACCTGGTGCGATCGATGGAAGACCTCAAGAAGGCAGGACTCTGGGTGGTGGGCCTCGATCAGCGGCCTGCAGCGCGGAACTATCGCGAAGTAGACCTGAACATGCCCCTGGCGCTGGTGGTGGGCAGCGAGGGCCAGGGGTTGGGCCGTCTGGTCAGCGAGCATTGCGACCTGCTCATTGAGCTGCCCATGAGAGGTCAGATCAATTCCTTGAACGCGTCGGTAGCTGGATCCATCGCCCTGTACGAGGCCTGGCAGCAACGACCTGCGGCATCCTCAGCGCTTGAGGAGGGAAGCTGAGCAGCTTCGGCCAACCCATCGGCCGAAGCTGCAAGTCGCGCCACCGAACGGTGCAGAACAGCGCCCGATCTGGAACACTGCTCCTGCCAATCGTAGCAGCCCTAGGGTGTGATCCTCTCCAGCTTGAACACCACGGGCCGAAGGCCGTCAGTACAACAGGCGATGGTCACCCCTTCTTCATTGATCCAGGGGAAATTCCCACCCAGGGCCAAGACGGTCGCATCCCTCTGAATGTCGGCCCACGCCCAGGCGCAGAAACCATCGGGTATCTTCAGTCCTTCGGAGATGAACTGTTGTCCATCTTTCATGACGCCACACTGGGCTACCACGTTCACCCCGTAGCGGTCAATCAGGTCAGGATTGGAGAGCCTCTTTAGAACAGTGATCCTCACGGGATTTCCAGCCATTGTTTCCTCCTCCTCAGGCACATGATATGGGCAGACCTTTCAAGGTAGGGAGGGGCGCGGAGGGAAAGGCGGTCCAAGGCACCACCCCTTACTCCTTTCGCACCCTCCTCCATGTACTACGTTAGTTGCTTCAGTGCGTCATCGACACTGGCTCCGTTGTGGATGACGTCCACCAATGCCCTGACCATCGCCGTAGGATTCTTGTGCTGCCACGTGTTGCGGCCACACCAGACGCCCTTACCCCCAGCAGCCAACATCTCTGTCACCGTCTGCAGCAGTTCACGATCCGTTTCTGTCTTTGCTCCGCCAGCAATCATCACGGGAACCGGTACCACATCGGTGACCTGCTTGAACCCCTCGATGGTGCCAGTGTAGTGGGTCTTGATCATGTCCGCCCCGTACTCGTAGGCCAGGCGACACACCGTAGCCACATGTTTGGGAAGGAGGATGTCCTCTTGGGGGATTTTGGGGCCCGGCAGTGGAAAGGTCTCGATGGCGCAAGCCAATCCCATCTGATCACACTCTGCTGCCACCTCGGCGCAGATCTGGATGCTGTCCATCTCGCACGGAGCGCCGAACCAAGCAAAGAGCAGGATCCCTTTGCAGCCCAACCGGACCGCGTCCTCGACGGTGTAGCGCAGCCGCCAGTCGGTCAGCCTCTCGTGGACGGAGTACGGGCTGGCCCCAGTGTCCAGGCGCAGCAGCATCGCCACCTTGCCTTCCAGCAGATGCCGATAGCGTTTCAGGTTACCATAGGTGGTCATGACCGCATCTGGTTTTCCGGCGACTAACTTCTCCAGGGTCTCGCCGGGATGCTCCCAGCCCGGCACCAGGCCACTCAAGCCATGGTCGATAGGGATGATCACCGATCGACCATCATCGCGAAAGATACTGTTGCCCAACATCTTTGGTCGTTTCCTCCTCATTGAATGATCGCCAGTCAGAAGCGTACCCCCGGCCTCGGCCGAACGATCCTTGTGCCTATCCGCGGGGCTGCAGTCCAATCATCGCTTAGTCGTAGCGAGGACCATACGGAGGTTACTGCTTACTCTCCATGGGCGGCGCCTGCAGCATGTACTGGACGCACTGCTCGGCGGATTCCTGCATCGTGCGCGCCGCATCCTGCGGAGTGAGGGTTCCCGCCAGTACTGCTTGCTGGTTGCCGTACACGCTGTCCCAGAAACAGCCCAAGAGGGGAGAGGCCGGCCTGCCCCGTGCGTACTGTAACTGAGCGGCTGCCCCCGCCAGGAGAGGATCCTGTTGAATCATCGGGGATTGGGCAACCGCCTTGTTGGAGGGCAGTTTCTTTAGCTTCTCGAGCCACACCTGCTGGGTGCTCTCGCTGGTCATGAAGGTGACAAAGTCACGCACTGCTTCGAACTCGGGGCTACCCGGAGCCAGTTGCCGGCTCACCATAAAATAGCGGCCCTCCACCAGCGGTGCGGGCCAGAGCCCGGTCTGCGTCACCTGCGGCAGGGGAGCAGTGCCCACATCAATCCCCGCCTGAACGTAACCACTCAGGGACCAATCCCCGTCGATGACCATGGCAGCTTTGCCTGTGGCGAAGAGGCTACGTGCCATCTCATAGTCGCAGCCGGAGGGAACGACCTGGTGCGTAGCACTGAGGTCGTACAGAAATTGGAGTGCATTCACCATGGCCGGGCTGTCGAGACGGGGCCTGTCGTCGGCTGGATCGAGCACCGCGCCGCCAAAACCCATGAGCCAGGGCGCCAGCCAGAACGGCTCCCGGGTGTTGTAGGCCAGTCCCCAGATTCCGGCCGCCGCATCCGTGGCCGCCTGGGCCATCGCAATGAGCGCGTCGGTGGTTACCGGAGGTGTGGGCAGCAGCTTCTTGTTGTAGACCAGCATCAGGTGCCCACCGCAGCGGTCGGGAAGGCCGTACAGGGTGCCTGCTAACGTCGCCCCAGCCAGAACTCCGGGGAAGAATGCCTCCAGGTCCTGTGGGTCAAACATCTCCTCTAGGGGCAACAAGGCGCCCGTCGCCCCAAAGACGCCGACTAGATCGTTGGGGCCGCGGACCACATCAGGTACAGCTTGTTCCTGAGCAGCGGTCAGGAACTGACTGCGCAGCTCCTCAGTACGGTACGACTGGGCCACCACCCGTATGTAGGGGTTCTCCTTCATGAACTCGTCGATGAGGGGATAGAGCACGCTGGTCCGCCCGCTCTCGTCCTCCTGTTCCCACAGGGTGATCTGGACTGCCTGCACTGCCGGCGTGGGCTTGGTCGCAGGGGTTTCGGTGGGCAGGATTTGCGGCGCAACGGTTGGCGTGGGCCCGCGGGCGCAGGATACCAGGGCCACCGCTACCACTAGCCAAAGACAGAGCCACCTCTGCATCTCTCCTCCTCAGAACTGAACCTGGCTGGCGCGAGACAGCGCCGCGGCCAAAGCCCGGTTACAGACCAGCTGGCGGCGCCACGACCTCTCGGGACGCAAAGACCCGATAGTCCACACCGGGGAAAGGATTGTCCAGGTCGGCAACGTTGGTCAGAAAGCTCAAAGAAGCGTCGTCCACCGCTCCCGAGCCAACAATAGAGACCAGGTGATTGAAGCGCGCCATGTGCTGTTGGAACCGGCCGCTGGCATACTCCTTGGCCTGGCCCGTGCTGACGAGGAAAGGCCAGTCGCTGCTCTCCAGGAGCAAGAGCTCCCGGGCGGCCTGGTTGAGCACGTCCCGCAAAGGACCTTCTGCCGCAGGGTGAGCCGCCACTAACCGCTCCATGCTGGATTCGGCGTTGTGAATCAAGGGCCACATCCACTCCGTATCCGGGTTGAGCCAGGTCCAGTGGCCGCCGCCCTGTCCCCACGAACTCTCAGGCAGGGATATCACCTCTTCGGGCGGATAGGCTTCCAGATAGTCGCCCGCGGTGCTCAACTCAACCACATCGCTCTTATCCAGGCGCCGCAGGACCTCTTTTAGCCAGGTGACCCCTTCGAACCACCAGTGGCCGAA
>DDYO01000089.1 GCA_002348045.1 Anaerolineales bacterium UBA2232 | reverse complement strand
GCCGTCTCGCAAAGGTCCAGGCGCAGGTCGTGGGCCTTCTTGCCTTGGCGGACGAGGCCTACCTGTATGGCATCTGCAAATGAAGAGGGGAGGTCGCCTTCGTGAAGCAACCTCAAGTATTGGCCACGCACCTTTCTCAGCAGGGAGGCCATGTTCTGGGCAGACTTAGACGAGAGCTTTTTGGCCACCTTCGCCTGAAACCCAGACAGGCCAGAGTCAAAGTCAACCAGGAACTCGTCACCTACAAAGGCGTCGGGCTGAAGGCGCAGGTAGTCGAGCCAACGGGCCACCGCAAGGACAGCCCTTCCCATTTCTGCCGAATCCAGTTGCTCACCAAGATAGGCGGTCAACTGCGGATACGAAATCCGCAGCGGATTAACAGCCGAGGCCACGTCAGACGTGGCTGGCACTTGATTTACGTCTGTACCAATTGCAGACGAGCCGAATCCCTCGGCCTTTTGCAGGTCCATGTAGTCACCCCTTGACGAGGCCGTCCCATGCACCGATAATCCGCACAGATACGTGGTCCGGATTTTTCGGTTCACCAAGACGGTCAGCTGTTGGCGCAGCTGGCCGTTTTGTTTTTCAGGCCTTCAACTTACGTTACCCCTGGAACAAGTCTCTCGACGTGCCCAGGTCCAGTTGCAGTCGTTCCATTGCAGCTTCGGTCAACCTGATGTTCCTCTCAGCGAAAGTCCTGTCTCGGTAGGCATAGCCCTTCTTGATGAGCGAGTTCATCAAGCTGGCCACCGCCTGCTTGGAGACGCCCATCACGTCGGCAACCTCAACCCCCGTCGGGTAATCGCGGTTTTTCTCTGCGTACGCATGGATGAATCGCAGCGCTTCAAGCTGACGAGGGGACAAAACCGGCAACACGCGGCCGCCACCTGGCAGAACGCCGGTGGGGGGCAGCGCAATCGTTGGTTGGTTCATCACAAATCCTCGTTGCATCTCCATGGTGCGGATTTATACCACGCCATATGTTGACTGTCTACTTGACCGAAGCCGTTTGCCTCACCAGATAAGAAAGCATTCGCATTCCCACCTGTAACAGACGACGTCAGGACAAAGTCAAAAGCTGCTGGAGAAAAGTGTCGGAGTTGTGGCGGTCGGGGCCGGCCAAACACCGACACACCGACACGAGGGGCAACAAAGCCCTGTCGAATCAACATCTTAAGTGCGTGTCAGGTGCCCGTGTCAGATGGGGTCGATGGCGTGTTGAGGAAAAAAACCGACACGAGGCAACCGACACGAAAAAACACCAACCGACACGAGCAACCGACACGACTACAACAACATACAAAACAATAAATAAATCAATGACTTACGTTTGTTCTGTGGTTTTGTCTTGTGTCGGTCTTGAAAGTCCGACACGGGCAACCGACACAGCGTTAAGTTGTTGATTTACTTGCGTTTTTTCTTGTCTTGTGTCGGTTGTTAGCGGTTCTTGCTCCAGTCGTGACGGGAGTTTTTTTTACCCCGTTTTCTCGTTAATTTTCTCCGTTTCGGGGGAATGTTTTTCCCAAAACGGGGGAAAAATCGCAAAAAATGCCGATTTTTCCTTATAAATCAACGACTTAGACGTTCGACATGACGCTAGCTATCATGGGGTAGTCTTAATGGCGCTTTTCCCGAACATTAAGCTTCTTCCCGTGGCCCTTCACAGGGGGCCCTCGACCACGACACGGTACTCTGCTTTTCTCTGTGTGGGAACCCGACACTTTTCTCCAATTCAGCATGTTTTCTCTGTTCCTGTCTGGAGTAGGCATGCCTGTTTATCCCTAGCGCTGGCCTGCCTCGGGCGGTTCTGGTGCTGTCTCTGACAGATACCGCCAGTATCTGCGCCGCCTAAAATGGACTTGGTGTCCGGCTTGTCCGGCTTGTCCTTTTTGTCTAGGGGGGTGTTGAGTGGCCAGCTTGAAAGTTCCAGTCCAGATTGACTACTCGGTCGGCCAGCAAGACTTTCTGGACATCGTGGACAACATGTCTGCGGGGGACGTCGAGTACACCGTGGCCGTGCGCGACCCAAGCGGTATGCCGCTGTACCGGTTCAGCTCGATTCAAGTCGTCGACAAGACCAGTTTGGCAGTCATGCTCGCGCAACAGATGGCCAAAGACCCTCACTTCGGCTTTGGCCGCGACCAGCGACCCTACCGCTGGGTTGGCAACCGGTGGGAAGCCGTGGACAAGTGGTTCGCCAGCATCGACTACTCCCTGCATGCACTCGTCCGCACGGCCACCCAGCGCCGTGCCATGGGGGACTCCTTCTTCAGCGAAGCCTTGACCGCCTGGCAGGCCAACTCGGAATACCACCAGGACGGTCTCGAGCTCAAGGCGTTCGGCCAATGCCCGGGCATTCCTTTTCTGGACGGTGTCTGGAGCTTGGACTGGGGCAAGGGCGAAAAGGTCGCTCACGACCCGAAGCACATGAACACCCGGGTCCTGCCCCTGACAGTCGACCAGGCAGGTGAGTACTACCTGGACGTCGAGCTCGGGCACCACGACGACTCGATGCTGATGAAGTTTCTCCGGTCATCCCTGGATGAAGACCAGCTGGTCACTATCCGGCGCTGGTTCGGCTACCACCTGCTGTCAAACCGGCTGCCGAACGCCGAGAAGTTCCTCTATCTGTATGGCTCTGGCAGCAACGGCAAGAGCCAGCTCCTGCACCTGCTGCGCGGCCTGGTGGGCAAGGAGTCGTGTGCAGAGCTGCGGTTGTCGGACCTGAAGGTCTCGGCCAGCCTGGAGCGCCTGGTCGGTGCCCTGGCCATGATTGGCTCGGAGGCATCGACCAAGACCGAGATGGAGACCTTGAAGCTCCTGGTCTCGCGCGAGCCGCTGCACTGCAACCCGAAGTACCGCGACCCTTTTGACATCGAGCCCGAGTGCCTGGTCTCCCAGGCGTCGAACTACCCGCCCCATTTCGAAGACACCAGCAGCGCAATGGCGCGCCGTGTTATCGCCCTGCACCTGAAGCGCACCTTTAACGAGTCGGAGGACCGCGTCGAGGACCTGGCTCAGCGCATCGTGGCGGAGGAGTACCCCATTCTGCTGGGCTTCGCGCTGGCGGGCGCTCACGAAATCAGCGAGATGGGCCGCTTTGAGGTGCCTGCCTCTATCAAGGAGCACAGCACCCATGAAGTCTCGGCCGGCAACCCGTTCGAAGGCTTTGGCGCCCTGCTGGAATTCGGGCCATACGAGATTGCCGAGCGAGAGATTTACGCGGCCTACAAGCGCTGGAGTCTGGACAGTGGCACGCGGCCACTCAAGGAGCTGGACTTCAAAACCGCCTTGGAGCGGTACGCGACGAAGTCCAAGCGCAATGTCCAGTACGTTCGCATGCTCACGGGCTACCCGCCCTCATCTTGGATTAACGACCGCGAGGAACGCGTTCTGGTGTATCCCGCGCTGTCCGACCGTAAGTCCCGGCCGTACGGCTACCGCGGCATCCGGATTGCGGAGGGGCACTTCGGCTCCCCCATCGGCTGCGAGCTGTCCGCAGAGTCAGTCACGCGCCGTGACTTCGAGGAGTGAGTTCGCCGGCTCAGGTGCGCCTCTCTTTGACACCAACCGGTAACCCCGCCGCAGGCGCAGCTTGTGCAGGCTCGTCACTTCTTTGACAGCAGCTTCCCTTGACGGCAATGCCAGATGCCTGATGGCGCCCAGGCGGTTGCGCAGGCCTCCCCGAGCCGTTGAGAGCACCCAATCACCCAGCAGGTCCTGCTGCAGGACCGCCTCGTAGTAGCGGCTGGCGGACTCCCATCTGACGTGCATGTGCTCGCCTCTTTGTCGTCAATAAGGTTCATATTTTATAAACGATACGTATTGTTTGCAACGTTTGCAACCCCAGACAGAGGAGGCCGCTAGCTACACCGAAGTAGGTCAACTACTTTGGAGCTTCTCTCATGTTTAACGTGTCTGATATCAGCCTTTCCCTCAAAGGAACCCCTGCCGAGCAGGTCAAGGCAATCGTCGAGTTCATCGACAAACTGCTGGACGCGTCCTGCCCCGCCGGCGAGCTTTTGCCCATCCGCACGCTCTTGACTTCTCCGGAAGCGCAGGAGCTGTCCGCAGAAGCCGTTGACACGATAGTCTGGCGTGAGCTGCAAAGCGCACTGCCTGACTTTCTCTACTTCGAGCTCTTTGACGAGGATGCTGAAGTCAAGGTCTTTCCTGACCTGGACAACCTTCTCGACTACGCAAAGCCCGATTTGGGCTCTGTGATGTTCATTAAGGAATACGAGGCGTGGCCTGACGTGGATACCCTCCACCCAGGCGTGCGCGCTGTCGTTCGTGAATGGTGGAATAGCAACCAGGTGGAACTCTTCGACTGCGCGACCCGGCGCGCTGTTTGGACGTACACCTTCCCCACAGAAGCTCAAAAGGCTATCTAAGTGATTTACGGGCTGCTCCTTGGAGTGGCCCGTTTTCTTTGCCCACTCCGCTCGCTCTCAAAGGTACCGTATTCTCTTTATGAACGTTACGTATCGTTTGTAAGGTATTTCGGAAGCATACCGTTTTGATTGTCTGCGGTTGCTGGGCTGGCCCCCACTGGCTATGCTGGTGGGTCATCAGAGGCCCAGCTCAATGCCAGCAAACGAATCAGCCCGGAAGACGCACTCGTCGCGACAGACCCTGAAATCATGGGCGGGGTGCCCGTGTTCGCGGGCACGCGAGTGCCCATCAGCGTCGTTCTGAGTTCGGCGGCAGCGGGCGTCCAACTGGACCGCCTCCAGGCGGCCTACCCCTTCCTGACCGAAGCGCACATCAAGGCCGCCAAGGTCGTGGAGGCCGAGCTGCCTTCCGTCAGGCCGCAGCGCTTGTCCGAGCTGAACCCCGAACTCTCTGGTCGGGTGGTTCGCGTCATCAAGCGCCCCCTTAATCTTGTCACCTGATAAGAATGACAAGATTAGCAGCGCCTTCTCTTACGCCCGCCCCTCAATCTTGTCGTCAATCTGCTTGAAGACGTCTCTGCCCCGGTCGTCCTGACCCAGGGCGAACAGGAACAGGCAGCGCCCTTTGCTCGTCTTCTCCCACTGCTGCCCCACCAGGATTTTTTCCCTGGAGTCGTCGTTAGTGGCGTAGGGCTGACCCTTGTACTCAATCACCAGGACGCGACCGTCTGCCAGCTCCGCGACAAAGTCCGGGTAGAAGTAGTCCGTGGAGGTGGGCAGCCAGAACGAGAACTGCTCCTGGCGCTCGATGTTGCGCACCCAATGCTTCACTTTGGGGTGGGCATCGATGGCCTGGGCACAGCGGAATTCTTCGGCGATGACTCCGGCTCCCGTCTTCTCCCGCAGGTCGTGGATGACTGGGTAGAAGTGCTTCGAAAACTCGAACCCGCCCTGGTAAAGGTTGCGCGCCGGATACCGGCCGGGGTCAAAGGTGAAGCTGTAGGCGGCGGTCTGCTCCAGTGTCGGGGTTTCCATCTCGAACAGCTTGCCCTGGAAGCCCGCCTGCATGGCCAGGCGGCGCAGACGCTCAAGCTCCATGCGGATGGCGGCGCCCAACTGGAACCGCGCCCGGACCAGCTGCGTCAAGGTGAACCCGGTTTGCTCTAGGTGGCTGAGCAGCTTGGACAGGTAGGCCTGCATCTGTAGCTGCGATAGGTACGCCTGCCTCAGCTCCACGTCCAGCCATCGCACAAGGTCTTCGCGGGTGATGTTGCTGACCATGTCGTTGAGGTGCAGCTGCTGCGCATCCACGTGCTTGAACCGCACCTTCTCCCCGTTCATGTCGATTTCGAACGAGTTCACCGTCTCCTGGATGGCGAAGCCTGCGAGCTGCACCGGGTAGTCCAGCGGGTTCCAGTCGCTCAGGTAGGCCAGCGTGGACTTCTCCACGACCTCAAGGTCTCCGTCCAGGTTCAGGCACAGCTGGGGGATGGCCGCGAAGCTCAGGCCCAACTGGGCGGGTGCCCGCATCGCTTGGCGCAGTGCTCGGTGGTCAGCGAACTGCTGGGCCACCTTTTCTTTTGCTCTGGCCGGCAAGCTGGCCACTACAAACGCTTCTGCCTGGCGCAGCGTCTCAGCGTCCACGTCGCCCTTCAGGATGAGCGTCGCGCCTTGAGACGTTGGCCGGATTTCCACCTGGGACTTCAGTTCTTCGGGCCAGTGCTCGGTTTGAGGCGGCTCCGGCAGTTCGACAAAGCAAGCAGGTAGCTCAGCCAGCGGTGGCGGGGTCTGGTTCTCCCCTTCTGGGCCAGGGGTGAACAAGGGCTGCTGCGGGACGATGAGTCCACCCGTGTCCAGGCGCTCGAAACCCATGTTGTTGATGAGCCGGTCGCGCAGGCTGGAGGCGGCCTCCGCAAACGAGGAGGCCACGATGTGCGCGTAGGCCTTGTTCAGCGACTCCTGGGAGCGCTCTCGCGCGTAGGGCATGCGCAGGACACGGCCCAGCAGCTGCTCCACGTCCTTGGCCGACCGCACTGACTGCAGACTGGACAGCACGTAGGCGAAAGAGCAGTCCCACCCTTCCTTGAGTGCTTGGATGGTGATGACGTACCGCACCTGGCAGGTGGTTTCAAACAGGTTGACACCGTCGAGGCCTCGCTGGTCGCCCGTGGCCACCACTATCTGGGACTCGGGGATGAGCTCTTCGTTGATGAGGTGGGCCTTGACGACATCCACGGTCGCTTCTTGCCCCGCCGGCATCGCCTGAATCAGCACGATGGGCCGCAGGTAGTCAGCTTCCTTTTGGGCTGCCAGTTCCAGGGTGTTCCTGGTGCGAATGGCGTCGCCCAAGCACTCCCGCCATCCTGCAGGGTGCTCCGCCAGGACAATGGGCATCTTAATCATCTGCTCCGCCCGCAGCTCTTGGGCTGAGACGTGATACAGCACGTTGTTGCCCGCGACCGGGGTGGCCGTCATCTCGATGACGCAGCTCGGGTTCATGCGGGTCAGCGTCGTGAAGAACCGGTGCGTCTTGTTGTTGTGGGCCTCGTCCACGATGACCACGGGGCGCT
>DDYO01000178.1 GCA_002348045.1 Anaerolineales bacterium UBA2232 | reverse complement strand
ATAGTATGTCTTGGACACCGCACAGAGATGCCTTGCGGGGCACCGAAAAGCCAGTACAATAGAGATCCGGCGGTCGCGTGCCCTTCCCAGAACCCTGTCAGAAAGTGAGACGATTAGCGATGACCCAAGAGCCCTCCGCTGAACTCGAGTTGTTGCAGGTCTTTGCGTCCCAGGGACATCTGGGCGCTAGTGTGGTCAAGGCCAAGTTGGAGGCTGCCGGAATACCCGCTCTCCTGTCATACGAGAGCGTCGGTCGTGTGATCGGACTGACCGCTGACGGACTTGGAGAGGTACGTGTCCTTGTACCGCAGCAGTACGCTCACGATGCTCTCGAGTTGATCCAGGAGCAGGATCCTCCAACCGTGAGGCCACCGCAGGACGAACTTGACGAAATCCAGGATCCTGAGTAGAATCTGACTGCAGGTTAGGAGGAAACTGACCTGCGGTGATGCGACCACAATCGAATATCCTGCAAGCCTGTGCTTGCGCGAGGATGCAAACCAAGACCCGGTAGTCTTGAACGCAGTGGCTGCCAGGTCTTTTTCTTTTTGTTCAAGTGCAGCCGAAGGCATCACCAAATCCAATCCACAGGAGGAACCGGCAATGCACAAACCCATGTCCCATCAGGAGTTGTTGTCCCAGGTGAAGAAGGATGAGGTCCGTCTCGTCTCGTTGCAGTTCACCGACGTCATTGGGACCCTCAAGAGCGTCAACATTCTACCCGATCGGCTAAGTGAAGCCCTGGAGACAGGGGTGTGGTTCGATGGCTCGTCCATTCAGGGCTTTACCCGCATCTTTGAAAGCGATATGGTCCTCCATCCCGACCCATCGACCTATCTGGTGCTGCCCTGGACAGCCGAGACGGGCAAGGTTGCCCGCTTGCTGTGTGATGTGCACACCCCGGCAGGTGACCCTTTCCCTTCGGACCCCAGAGGCATTTTGCGTGCCACACAGGCGCGGGCAGCCAAGCTGGGTTACACCTACATGACCGGCGCAGAGATAGAGTTCTTCCTCTTCAAGACGGAGAACGGGCCCGCCACTCAGCCCATCCCCTTTGACCTGGGCAGCTACTTTGACTCCTCACAAGGGGATATGGCTGCTCAGATCCGTCGCGAGATGATGTTTGCGCTGGCAGAGATGGGCATCAACGTGCAGGCTGCGCACCATGAAGTAGCGCCCGGCCAGCATGAGATCAACGTTCAGTACGGTGATGCCCTGTCCAGCGCCGACTGCACCATCACGCTCAAGTACACTATCAAGGCAATTGCGCAAAAGTTCGGCGTGTACGCTACTTTTATGCCGAAACCCATCCGCGGAATCAACGGGTCAGGGATGCACACCCACCAGAGCTTTATGGACAGCAAAGGCGGCAATGCCTTCTATGACCCGGTCGACAAATATCATCTCTCTCAAGTAGCGTATCAGTTCATGGCCGGCCAGTTAGCCCATGCTCGTGGCCTATCCGCGATCGTAGCGCCCACGGTGAATTCCTACAAGCGACTGGTGCCCGGCTATGAAGCCCCCGCGTATGTGTGCTGGGGCCAGATCAACCGTTCCGCGCTGATCAGGATTCCCATGGTCTCCAAGGGCCAGGAAAAGGCCACTCGTGCCGAATTGCGCTGTCCCGATCCGAGCTGCAATCCTTACCTGGCCTTTGCAGCGATGCTGGCGGCGGGCCTCGATGGAATCGATAAGGGCATGACACCTCCCGGACCGACGGAAGAGAACGTCTTTGAGTTCGACTACTCACAACTAGAGCAAGCCAATATCCAGATGATGCCGGGAAGCCTGGCCGAAGCCCTGGACGAGTTTCGCAAGGACGAGGTCATTCAGACAGCGCTTGGCGAGCACGTCTGCAGATGGTTCATTCGGGCCAAAACCAAAGAGTGGGATGCCTACCGCCTGCAAGTAACACCGTGGGAGTTGGAGAGGTACCTCGCAACTACCTAGGCAACATCAGCCACCAGGTGTCACAGCAGCCTGGGAATGGCCGAAATCGCGGCCATTCCCAGGCTGTTCCTTACTGCCCTTGGATTGGAGGCATGAGATGAGGGCCAGCACTTGGCCGTCCGGCTCAGCGCGGGCCAGCGCCATTTTCGCGGTGCTGTGTGACCAGCCATACCTACCACTCCGATCCACGCCAATCAGTCCGCCAGTGCCCTGCACCTTACTGCCAAGCTCTGCGATAGCTTTTTCCACCGCGAGCTGCGCGCCCAGAACGGCCATGAGGTCACACGCCATCTTGCTCAAGAGCACTCGCATGATGGCCTCACCGTGCCCCGTGGCAGAGATGCCTCCGAGCGCATTGTCCGCGTAGCTACCCGCACCGATGATGGGACTGTCGCCCACGCGTCCTGGGAGCTTACCCGGCGTACCTCCAGTTGAGGTAGCCGCAGCCACGTTGCCGCTCTCGTCAAGGGCCACCGCCCCGACCGTATCAGCCGGCGACCCCGTGAACACAGGCCGCACATTGAATCTGCGTCGGCCGTACACGTTTTCGCGGTAGTACGCCAGCTCACGCTCCGTTACGAGGTCCTCCATGGGAACCTCAACCATACCAATGGCCCGGGCAAACTCCAGGGCTCCCTGCCCAACCAGAAAGCAGTGCTCTGTCCGCTCCATCACCGCGCGGCTCAAGGTCACTGGGTGCAACACCCTCGGAACGGCCCCCACGGCTCCAATCCGCAAGTTGCGCCCGTCCATAATCATCGCGTCCAGTTCAACTTGACCATCGGCATTGAGGACTGCCCCGCGCCCCGCATTCAGTGCGGGATCCTCCTCAAGGAGTCGTACAGCCATCTCGACCGCATCCAGGGCGGAGAGACCCCTCTGCAGCAAGGGGGACACCTCCCGCACCGCCCGTCCTACTGCGTTCAGGCAGTCGTCTTCTTGCTTGTCGGGGATGTCCCACGCTCCGCCGTGTACGATCAACCTCGATCGCATTCTGTCTTCCTCCTGAACCCGCCCAGCAATTCGACGAGCTGACGGTGGTCCGCATCTTTGGCACCCGTCGGAGTACTCCACGCCCGACGCGACGCCAATGCGCGCAACCCTCAGCCACGCACACCGGCCCCTTGGAGCCAAGGGGCCGCTATCGGGAATCTCGCCGCATCATGAGGTTTCGCCGCACCCCTCACCCGCCACTGCACCAGGCCCGCCAATGTCCGGCTGCTCGTCGTTGCATGGGCCGGCGAACTCCGGGAGCTCCTCCACCCAGCCGTTTGCCTCATCAGCCGTGTCCTCAGGACCCACCTCAGTAACCCGACGAGCGAAGATTAGGTAGCCTGTGTGGCCGATCATCTGATCTACCGGGCGCAGCCGTGCCGCTACAGGCTTGTACGGGCGCAGCAGAATCTCGCAGACCTCAATGTCATCGGCAGGCACACGCTCCAGTCCCTCCAACAGCGAAGACACCTGGTTTGCCGTGGGAACAAGAGCGCCAAAGAACCCTCCATTGATCAGCGCGGCCCAGGCCTGATCCAAGTAGAACCACGGCTCCCGTACATCTAGAAAAAGTGCATCCACGTCGCGTTCGTCGAATCCTTGCGCAATGTCCCGCTGCTTGAGGTCCACACAGTCTAACAAGCCCACGTTGTTCAGGTTTTTCTGAGCCACCTGGAGCATGTCGTCGCGCTGGTCGTACGAGTAGACTCGACCGCCGGGCTGTACGGAATGGGCCAGGGCAATGGTCAATGCACCGCTGCCCGTACCAGCCTCGATCACCCGATGGCCGGTGCCCGCGCTCAACTTGAGCAGGATATAGCCGATATCTTTGGGATAGATGATCTGCGACACCCTTTGGATGCTCATGATCATATCGAAGAGGGACGGGCGCAGCGCGGAGAACACGTGGCCCAGGTGCGTGGCGGCCTGACATCCGGGCGCCATCCCGATCAACTCGTCGTGACGGATCAGGCCCTGATGAGTGTGCTGGAGAGAGCCAGCCCGGAGACGCATGAGGAAGCGCTTTCTGTCCGCCATCACGATCAGCGCCACCTCACCAGCAGCCCACACAGTCATGCTATCCTCCGCGCACGGTGTTGTACTTGTGAGGACGCTCCCAGTTGATCTGCATCTTGTGTTCAAACAGCGCTTCTGCATCCTGGTCCAGGGCGGACATCAGGTGCAGGATGCGGATGATGGCATCCGTCAACTCCTCACCGATCTGGTCCATGGGAGCCCCCTTCTTGTAAGCATCGGTGGCCTCCGAGACTTCGGTGTGGATCAACGCCAGCATTTCCCATATGCGAGCGGGCTCCGACGAAAAGCCCTTTGCATCGGCTAACTCGCGCACCTGTCGCATCTTGACGTTCAATCCCTGGTTAAGCATCATTCCCCAATCGCTTTGGTGTCTTTGGTCTTTTTCGTCGGTCGAGCCGGGGCACCGATCACGGTAACATCATCTGGCACGTCATGGGTGACGACTGAACCAGCTCCGGTGCGAGCCCGTTTTCCAACCCGCACAGGCGCACGCAGCATGGTATCGCTGCCAATAAAGGCACCGTCCTCAATCACCGTCTGATGCTTGGCATGGCCGTCAAAGTTGCACGTAACGGTGCCTGCGCCGATATTCACGTCCTTGCCAACCTGGGCATCGCCAAGGTAGCTGAAGTGACCCATCTTGCTTCCCGCACCCAAGCTTGAATTTTTCACCTCGCCAAAGTTCCCCATGTGTACCCCTTCTGCCAAGTGCGCCCCCTTGCGCAAGTGGGCAAAAGGACCCACAGAGACATGGTCCTCCAGAACCGCCTCTTCGACCACCGAGAACTGCACATGGCAGTCGTCGCCAATGGCCGAATCGCGAACCATAGTGTTAGGGCCAATGATGCAGTCCGTCCCGATGTGCGTCTGACCGTACAGATGCGTGTTGGGGCGGATCACCGTGTCCGCTCCCACGACCACCTCAGCATCGACATAAGTTGTGTGGGGATCAACGATCGTCACGCCGCCGCGCATCAAGGACTCGGCGATTCGCGTCCTCACTGCGCGCTCGGCGGCAGCCAGATGCACCCTATCGTTGATTCCTAGGACCTGGACAGGATCCTCTACAACGATGGCCTCTACCCGCCGGCCTTGGTCCGACGCCAGGGCGACCAGGTCAGTCAGGTAGTACTCACCCTTGGGGCTTGCGGTCAGACGCGGCAAATTCGACCATAGCCAGGAACTGGAGAAGCAGTAGACCCCGAGATTCAGCTCGCGAATCTCGAGCTGCCGAGGGCTGGCCTGGCTTTCCTCTACGATCTCCAGCACGCGGTCCTCCTCGCCGCGAACGACCCGGCCAAAGCCCATCGCCTCCTGTCGAATGCAAGTCAGCATCGCAATTGTGGCGTCCTGCTGTTCATACATCCGCACAAGGTTACGCAGCACCTCTGTGGACAGCAGGGGCATATCGCCATAGAGCACCAGGACCGCATCGCTCTTCCCCTCAAGTACAGACTGGGTTTGGAGAACAGCGTGACCCGTGCCGAGTTGAGGTGACTGCACAGCGTAGGCAACCCGATCGCCAAGAGCCCGCCGAACCTGATCAGCTCCATGACCTACCACGACCACCGTCGCGATGAGTTTAAGTTCACGTGCTGTGGCAATTACATAGTCGATCATCGGGCGTCCCGCAATGAGGTGCAGAACCTTGGGGATTTTGGACTTGAGGCGGGTGCCCTGGCCAGCAGCCAGTATTACGGCCGCAGTTGTCGCCATGTCTCCTCCGCAAAAACGATAAAGATGAATCCCCTCACCCTGCTGGGATCCATCTTGCAGCGCCAACGAAGGCTGGGGCGGGAGGATTCGAACCTCCGTTCACGGATCCAAAGTCCGATGTGCTACCGCTGCACCACGCCCCAATCACACAATGGGATTTTACCACACGTGGAGGTCACGGGCAAAAGGATGCGGGGATAGGGTCCCAGAGCTGGTCAAGCCAATGGTTGTTGAGCAGCGAACAGTCCGACGGCACGCTGCTCGTCCAGCCGACAGCCAGCGGTCCCCACCTTCCAGCACGACCGCACGAGACCACAACCCTTGGACGAGGTGAAGATCGTAGGTGCAGGCAATCATCTGGGATCCCCCTGCCATCACTCGTGCCCATGGTGGGCACACAATTCTGATACAGCGTGCGATCGTGCAAGCGCCCCTCAGTCTATCAGAGCAGTTGCCGACTGTGGATTGACGCGCGTAGCGCCAACTCGGACGCCTTTATTTCGGACCATTGTTGGGCTACAATGCCTCATCGGGTTGGGGAGGGGAACGTGGACAACGTATCGGACTTTGCCGAACGCATCATTACCAACGTCGAGAGAGTCCTCGTAGGCCAGCGACCTGCCATTGAGATGATGCTTGTTGCCCTGCTGTGTGAGGGGCACGTGCTGATCCAGGACGTGCCTGGAGTTGGGAAGACGATGTTAGCGCGGTCAGTCGCCACCTCCCTAGGTCTGTCCTGCAAGCGCCTGCAATGTACGCCCGATCTCCTGCCCAGCGATGTCACCGGCGTTAACGTGTTCAACCAGAAGACACAAGAGTTCGAGTTCCACCCTGGCCCGGCCTTTGCCCATATTCTCCTGGCCGACGAGATCAACCGCGCTACCCCGCGGACCCAATCGGCGCTTCTCGAGGCGATGGGCGAACGTCAGATCTCCGTGGATGGAGTGACATACCCGCTGCGCCGTCCCTTCCTGGTCCTCGCAACCCAGAATCCCATCGAATACGAAGGGACCTTCCCCCTGCCCGAGGCTCAACTCGACCGCTTCTTGATACGAATTGGCCTCGGTTATCCCGACGCAGCACAGGAGCGACGTATCCTACGGCTGCTTCAGAGACAGCATCCCATATTATCGCTCGAGCAGGTTGTGGATGGCTCTCACCTTCTGGAGCTGGCCAAGGGTGTCTGGGAGGTTCACGTGGACGACACCCTCGACGACTACATCGTGCGCCTGGTGCACGCCACGCGTCAGCACCCTGACATCGCCTTAGGGGCCAGCCCTCGGGGCAGCCTCGCACTGTTCAAAACCGCGCAGGCGCTGGCAGCAATCCGCGGCCGCAACTATGGGCTGCCTGAAGACATCAAGGCAATGGCGCTCCCTGTTCTCGCTCATCGTTTGATCGTGAAACCCGAGAGCGTCTTGCGCGGACGTACTGCGATCTCGATTGTGTCCGAGATCCTCCAGCGGGTCGAGCTTGCTCTTTCTGCGTAAGCGGTTGCTGGGGCAAGGGTGTTGAGCAATGGACGTGCTTCCGTTGTTGATAGGAATGTTGCTGCTGGCCTTTGTCACGGGTAGCCAGAGCCTCTCGTACCTGGTCTACGTGCTGACAGGGCTGATAGTCTTCTCACGTCTATGGGTGCAATATGCCAGCCGCTCACTGACGGCACACAGATCATTCACGGACCGCGCGTTCTTTGGTGAGAAGGCTTCCGTGGAGGTGGAGATCGCCAATCGTGGATGGCTCCCGGTTCCCTGGCTGGTCATTCATGAGAGCCTTCCTCCCGCCCTGCGCGCTCCCAGCATCGAACGTCGGGTTGTCTCGTTGGCGGCTCACGAGCGGACCGTTCTCAGCTACGAGCTCAACTGCCAGCGTCGCGGTTACTACCGCCTGGGGCCATTGTCTTTGCAGACAGGCGACTTGCTGGGCCTGTCGCCCGACTGGGATGGCCGACAACCCGATGACATGCTGATTGTCTACCCCAAGATCATCGCCCTGCCCCTTCTGTACCTCCCGTCCCAAATGCCATTCGGCGACCTTGCAACCAAGACCCGCTTCTTTGAAGACCCCAGCCGTTTTTTCGGCATACGTGACTACCATGCTGGAGACACCCTGCGAACAGTGCACTGGAAGAGCAGCGCCCACATCTCCAGGCTTCAGGTTAAGCGGTTTGAGCCAGCGGTAGCCCTCCATGCTGCCGTATTTCTGGATCTCAACAGCGATAGTTATTCGCTTCGCGGGCGGTTCGCGGTTGAAGACCTGGGATGCACGATTGCCGCCTCGGTAGCGGTACGCCTTCTCGATCTCCGGCAACAAGTCGGTTTGGCCCTTTCGGGTCTGGATGAGCTGACCGGTCACGCCGGCCTCCAACGACTGCCCCCAGCCAAGGGACGGGAGCAGCTCATGCGCTTCCTTGAGGTGCTGGCCCGTGCTCGGATGGGGAAGACTGAGCCAATCACCGAACTCCTGCCCAGGGCTAGCACGGACTGGGGGTGGGGTACCAGTGTCGTAGTAATCACACCCTCAGGTGATCATCAACTGGTAGAGTGCTGCTTGTTGCTTCGCCGGCGAGGTTTTCGCTTGGTGGTGATTGCCACAGACAACCAGGATTCATTCCCGGACCTGAACGCCAACCTGGCGACAATCGGTGTACCGTCGTTCTGGATCGGCCAGGAACAGGATTTGGACCAGTGGCGATGACCGGTTCCCCTCGCCAGGATCAACCGGCTGATCCTCAGCCTGCCCCTCTATGGGGATTGCTGTTGTTTCGCCCTTTGGTCATCAGTGGCATGATGGCGAGCATTTCAGGCGCCTGGATAGCGGCAGCCCAGTTCCTGTACCCCGCCTGGAATGGTTTGTACCTAGTCGCCGTGGTGATGTTGGTCGTGGCCGAGGTTCTAGTGACTGACCAGCTGTCGGGCCGCGACCGTGACGCGCTCAAGCTTGCCCAATTGCGCGTTGCAGAGGCCACCGTGATCGCCATGATCCTTCGTCTGGCATTGGTCCTCATCCGCCCCAATGACATCCTCCGCGCGACAGAACGGACTTGGCTGAGCCGCCCAGGGTTGCTGTTCGATGATATCGAGTATCAACTCGCCCTGATCTGGACATTGGCCATGTGGGCTCTGGCGTTGGGCATCGCTGACGGGCTGCGGGATCTCGAGGATCCCTATGCCCGTGTCGTGATTGATCCCCAGCGGCGTGTCTCGTTGGAGCGCTCCGAGGACAGTGGCCTCTCCTTCCTCAACCGCGCCTTTCTCATTGGCGCGGTGCTCCTCCTGCTTCCACTGGCTTTCGTCCAACTCCGTCTGAGCCCGCAGAGCCTCAGTGTCCACTCGGTGAGCACCTCACGGATGA
Source organism: Anaerolineales bacterium UBA2232 (assembly GCA_002348045.1). The sequence continues at coordinate 1,362 of DDYO01000178.1, read as the reverse complement.
CCCGACTGCCCATCATCTACGTCGGTTTAGCAGTGTTGCTGTTCGGGCAGGCGAGGCTATCTCTCTTGTCTGCGCAGTGGAAGAGGGAAAACGCCCCCGTTGCCTCCAGCATTCCCCGCCGGTGGGCGCTCTGGGGGTTTGCCTTTGTAGCCACAATAGGCGTGCTGGCTTTCTTCTTGCCAGCAGCCAGCACCGAGCTGGGCTTTTACCTTTTCATGTGGCTCAACTACTGGCTCGCCGAGGTCCTACGGGTAATCGTCGTACTAGTCGTGCTCATCCTCAGAGTGCTCTTTTTCCCCCTGTGGATCTTCCTGAGGTTGGGTGACACCATTCCACTCGTTCCGCCCCAACTGGCCGCGTCAGCACCACCGGCGTTACCACCTGCCACAGACGACGGACCCCTGTGGCTAACCTATACCCGCGTCACGGTCGTGTGGGCCATGCTCCTGATTCTGCTGGTGTTCCTGCTCCGCCAGTTCTTCCTAAACCGCAAATCCATGGGCACCTGGGGCATCGTGCGGTGGCTAGCCGGCCTTTGGAAAATGCTGGAGCCCCTGCTGCACCACTGGCGCAAGTCTGTCCAGGCGCTTGGCGAACTCGTCGGATCCTTGAGTCTTGATTCCAGACCACACAGAGGCAGAGAGTCCCGTCGGCTGTGGCAGGCCCGCACGCCCCGCGAGCGGGTGCGGCGCCTTTACGCGTCTCTCCTGGAGCGCGCCCGGCGCGCGGGCCACGCCCGGATGCCGCCACAAAGCCCCCATGAATATGCCGCCAGCCTGTTGCCGCACTTGACTGGCGAAGAAGAATCCCTGAAAACCATCACTGAAAGCTTTGTGGAAGCCCGTTACAGTGCCAACGAGGTAGGCGAGGACGAGGTAGCCCTGACTAGGCGCATGCTAGAGCGTCTCCGCAAGCTGCTCCCTCCCCTGTAATCAGGCCACAGACATAAAGAAACGGCCGCCCGGACTCGAGTCCGGGGGCCGTGCTTGAAACAAAGAAAACAGGTTCTCTTGGCGATGACCTACTCTCCCAGGGGCCTGCGCCCCAAGTACCATCGGTGCTGGAGGGCTTAACTTCCTGGTTCGGAATGGAGCAGGGTGTGTCCCCTCCGCTCTAATCACCAAAAGAACCTGTCTTCAACTAGCTTCCGAATGCTTGTTAGCACCCTAAAAATTGAACAGAATGCAGCGCCGATCACCGAACGTAGTGTGTGATTAAGCCCTCGACCATTAGTACGGCTTAGCTGAAGACATTACTGCCCTTACACTTGCCGCCTATCAACCTGGTAGTCTCCCAGGGGTCTTACCTCCTTGACGGAGTGGGTGACCTAATCTTGGGGCGAGTTTCCCACTTAGATGCTTT